>DASWHU010000252.1:0-1921 GCA_036398035.1 Alphaproteobacteria bacterium
GAGCATGGTGACCTCGCCCCGATAGGGGAGATCGAGCCCCTTCGCGCTCGCGCAACTGGCGAAGCCGACGATGCCGGCATCGGGGTCCTCGGCGACCAGGACCAGTTCGCTCCGCCGCGCGTATTTGAGCGTCCGCGACCACTGCGCGCTGACCTGACGGTGGCCCATCCTGCGGAACAGCTGGATGGGCAGCATCCCGGCATAGGTATCCCGCCAGGTATCGATGTGGACCCGGGCGATCCCCGAGGCGTCCTTGGCGGCGGCGTTGCGTATCTCGACGGTCATGACCTTCGCCATCCGAAAAAGCGAGGCGCCACGGCGCAAATGAGCCCGCGCGTCACGCATGACGCGCGGCCATGAGGGATCACGGCGCTCGCCCGCAAAGTCTACACGTGGCGGGTTATCGCCTCAAATCGGATGTTATCGACTGCATCGGCGCCAGGTCTCGGGTATGAGTAGGTCGCGCGGATGCGTTAGTTTCGGCCCCATGGACCTAGCCACCTGGATCGAGCGGTGGGCGGCGTTCGCGCCGGACAAGGCGGCGCTCGCCTCCGACGGCCGGACGCTCACCTACCGCGCCCTGGCGGCGCGCATCGCCGGGCTCGCCGGCGGGCTCGAGCGCGAGCTCGGGGTGCGCGCGGGCGACCGCGTCGCCTTCCTCGGCCCCAACTGCCCCGAGCTGGTCGAGCTGCTGTTCGCCTCAGCGCGTATCGGCGCGATCGCGGTGCCGCTCAACTGGCGGCTCGCGCTGCCCGAGCTCGCCTACATCCTCGACCATTGCGGCGCCGCGCTGCTGGTTTGCGACGCCGCCTTCGCCGACGCCGGCGCGGCGCTCGCCGAGACGCGTCCGGGTCTTAGGCAGGTCCGCCTCGGCACGGAGTTCGACACGCTCGCGGGTGCGGCCGGCGGCCGGCGCGGCGCGCGCGCGGGGCCCGACTCGCCGGTGCTGATCGTCTACACCTCGGGCACCACCGGGCGGCCCAAGGGCACGGTGCTGACCCAGGACGCGCTGTTCTGGAACGCGGTCAACAGCACCCACATGCACGATCTCACCAGCGCCGATCGCGTGCTCACCAGCGCGCCGATGTTCCATGTCGGCGGGCTCAACATCCAGACCCTGCCGGCACTCCATGCCGGCGCGGGCGTGATCCTGCACCGCCGCTTCGATCCGGGCGCGGTGCTGGCGGCGATCGCGCGCGACCGCCCCACCCTCACCGTGCTGGTGCCGGCGCAGATGGCGGCGCTGATCGGCCATCCCGGCTGGGTCGCCACCGACCTGTCGTCGTTGCGCATGGTCACCACCGGCTCGACCATCGTGCCGCACGCGCTGATCGGTGCCTTCCACGACCGCGGCGTGCCGGTGGTCCAGGTCTACGGCACCACCGAGACCGCGCCGATCGCCGCCTACCTGCGCGCCGAGCACGCGCGCGACCATGTCGGCGCCGCGGGGCTTGCCGCGGTCCACTGCGCGCTCCGCCTGGTCGACGACGCGGGGCGCGAGGTCGGCGCCGGCGAGCGCGGCGAGGTGTGGGTGCAGGGCCCCAACCTGATGCGCGAATACTGGGACGACGCCGCGGCAACCGAGACGGCGCTCGCCGGCGGCTGGTTCCGCACCGGCGACATCGGCCATCTCGACGCGGCCGGCTTCCTGACCATCGTCGACCGCAAGAGGGACGTGATCATCTCGGGCGGCGAGAACATCTACCCGGCCGAGCTCGAGCGCGTGCTCGCCGACTCGACCGCGATCGCCGAGGCCGCGGTGGTCGGGCGCGCGGACGCGCGCTGGGGCGAGGTGCCGGTGGCGGTGGTGGTGGCGGCCGACCGCGGCCTGACCGAGGCCGCCGTGCTCGGCCTGTTCGCCGGGCGCATCGCCCGCTTCAAGCACCCCAAGCAGGTGCTGTTCGTCGACCGCCTGCCGCGC
>DASWHU010000253.1:0-10792 GCA_036398035.1 Alphaproteobacteria bacterium
GACGGCCGCGCCGAGGTCCGCCGCCGGTTCGAGGCCGGCGCGGGCGGGCCGGAAACCGCCGCCGCGCTCGCCTTTCTCGCCGACCAGCTGATCTCGGTCAGCTACGGCCACGCCGACGCCCACGTCTTCCCCCAGCCCAACCCGACCGCGGCCGACCACCTGGCGCTGGTCGCGGTCGGCGGCTACGGGCGCGGCGAGCTGGCGCCGTTCTCGGACCTCGACCTCTTGTTCGTGGTGCCCTACAAGCAGACCCCGCGCGGCGAGCAGATCGTCGAGTACATCCTGTACCTGTTGTGGGACCTCGGCCTGAAAGTGGGCCAGGCGACCCGCTCGGTGACCGAGTGCATCGCCCGCGCCAAGGCCGACATGACCATCCGCACCGCGCTCCTGGAGGCGCGCTTCGTCTACGGCGAGCAGCGCCTGTTCCTCGAGCTCAAGGAGCGCTTCGCCCGCGAGGTCGCCGCCGGCAGCGGGCCCCAGTTCCTCGCCGCCAAGCTCGCCGAGCGCGACGCCCGCCACCAGCGCATGGGCGATTCGCGCTACGTGGTCGAGCCCAACCTGAAGGACGGCAAGGGGGGGCTCCGCGACCTGCACACCCTGTTCTGGGTCGCCAAGTACCTGTACCGGGTCGAGGCGATCGACGAGCTGGTCGGGCGCGGCGTGCTGACCGCCGCCGAGTGGCGCATGTTCGACCAGGCGCACCGCTTCCTGTGGACCGTGCGCTGCCACCTCCATTATCTCTCCGGGCGGGCGGAGGAGCGGCTCACCTTCGACGTCCAGCCCCAGCTCGCGGTCGCCATGCAGTACACCGACCACGCCGGCGCCCAGGACGTCGAGCGGTTCATGAAGCACTACTACCTGATCGCCAAGACGGTGGGCGACCTCACCCGCATCTTCTGCGCCGCGTTCGAGGCCGAGCACCTGAGCAAGCCACTCCTCAAGCTGCGGCTGTTCGGGCCGTCGACGCGCGAGCTCGACGGCTTCAGGCTCGAGCACGGCCGGCTGTCGGTGCTCGACGATGCGCAGTTCGAGCGCGCGCCGGTGGACATGATCCGCCTGTTCCGGATCGCCCAGATGCGCAAGCTCGACATCCATCCGCGCGCGCTGATGCTGATCACCCGCAACCTCAAGCGGATCGATGCGCGGCTGCGCGCGAACAAGGAGGCGAACCGGCTGTTCGTCGACATCCTGACCAACGACAGCGAGCCCGAGGTAACGCTCAAGCGCATGAACGAGGCGGGCGTCTTGGGCCGCTTCGTGCCCGCCTTCGGCCGCGTGGTGGCGCAGACCCAGCACGACATGTACCACGTGTTCACGGTCGACGAGCACACCATCTTTGCCATCGGCATCCTGTCCGGGATCGAGCGCGGCACGCTTGGCGACGAGCTGCCGCTGGCGAGCGAGATCATCCACGAGGTGGCCGCGCGCAAGGTGCTCTATCTCGCCTTGTTCCTGCACGACATCGCCAAGGGACGCGGCGGCAGCCACTCGGTCCTCGGCGCGCGCATCGCGCACAAGCTCGCGCCGCGGCTCGGCTACACCGGCGAGGAGACCGAGACGGTCGCCTGGCTGGTCGAGCACCACCTCCTGTTCTCCTCGACCGCGTTCAAGCGCGACATCTCGGACCCCAAGACGGTCGCCGACTTCGTCGAGCTGGTGCGCTCGCCGCAGCGGCTGCGCCTGTTGCTGGTGCTGACGGTGGCCGACATCCGCGCGGTGGGCCCAAGCGTCTGGAACGGCTGGAAGGGCCAGCTCTTGCGCAGCCTCTACTACCGCGCCGAGGCGGCGATGACCGGCGGCGACACCCTTGCCGACCAGCGCCAGCGGGTCGCCGCCGCCCAGGACGCGGTGCGCGCGGCGCTCGCCGACTGGCCGGCGGCCGACGTCGACGCGTTCCTCGAGCGCGGCTACCCGTCCTACTGGCTCAACTTCAACGCCGAGGTCCACGCCCGCCACGCCGCGATCCTCATCGAGGCCGACCGCGCCGGCGCGCCGCTCACGGTCAGGACCCGCATTCACGAGTTCCGCGCGGTGACCGAGGTCACCGTCTACGCCCACGACCACCCCGGGCTGTTCGCCGGCATCACCGGTGCGATCGCGGTGTGCGGCGCCTCGATCGTCGATGCGCGCGTGTTCACCACCAAGGACGGCATGGCGCTGGATACGATCTACATCCAGGGCGCCGACGGCGGCCCGTTCGACAGCCCGAAGGCGCTGGCCAAGCTCGCCTCGACCATCGAGATGACCTTGGCGCACGACTACAAGCCGGCGATCGCGCTCGCCGAGCGCGCGCGCACGCGCCTGCCCAGCCGGACCGCGGTGTTCAAGGTCGCGCCGCGGGTGCTGTTCGACAACCGGGCGAGCGCCACCCACACCGTGATCGAGGTCAACGCCCGCGACCGCGTCGGCCTGCTCTACGACATCGCCCGCACGCTGTCGGGGCTCAACCTCTCGATCGGCAGCGCGGTGATCGCGACCTACGGCGAGACCGCGGTCGACGTGTTCTACGTCAAGGACATGTTCGGCATGAAGCTCGACGACGAGCGCCGCCACGAGGCGGTGCGCGAGGCGATCCTCACCTCGATCCGCGACGGCGAGGCCGCGGCCGGGCTCGCGCCCCAGGCGGCGCGGACCGCCGCCGAGTAGCGCCCGCCGTCCTCTTGCCGCGCTCCTGAGCAAGGCTCGCCGCGATGGCGCTCATCAGATCTGCCGCCACCGTCGGCGCCTATACGCTGGCCTCGCGCATGCTCGGCTTGCTGCGCGACATCCTGATCGCCAAGTACCTCGGCGCCGGCATGGTCGGCGATGCGTTCTTCGTCGCCCTCAAGCTGCCCAACCTGTTCCGCCGGCTGTTCGCCGAGGGCGCCTTCAACCTCGCCTTCGTGCCGCTGTTCGCCGGGCGCATCGAGAGCGAGGGGCGCGGGCCCGCGCGCGCCTTCGCCGAGGACGCGCTCGCGGTGCTGCTGTGGACCCTGGTCGCGGTCACCATTGTCGCCGAGATCGCGATGCCGTGGCTGATGTACGCCTTCGCCCCGGGCTTCGCCGCGGATGCGGCCAAGTTCGAGCTCGCGGTGGCGCTGACCCGGCTCACCTTCCCGTATCTGTTGATGATCTCGCTGGTGGCGCTGCTCGGCGGCGTGCTCAACAGCATCGAGCGGTTCGCCGCCGCGGCCTCGGCGCCGATCCTGTTGAACCTGTGCCTGATCGCGGGCCTGCTGCTGTTCGGCCGGCGCCTGGCGACACCGGGGCACGCGCTCGCCTGGGCGGTGGCGGTGGCGGGCATCGCCCAGTTCCTGTGGCTCGCCTGGAGCTGCCGGCGCGCCGGGCTGCTGCCGGCGCTGCCGCGCCCGCGCCTGACCCCGGCCGTGAGGAAGCTGCTCAGGGTAATGGCGCCGGCCGCGGTCGGCGCCGGGGTGCAGCAGCTCAACCTGTTCGTCGACGTGATCATCGCCTCGCTGCTGCCGACCGGCGCGGTGTCGTTCCTGTACTACGCCGACCGCGTGGTCCAGCTGCCGCTCGGGGTGATCGGAGTGGCGCTCGGCACGGCGCTGTTGCCCGCCCTTGCGCGCCTCGAGCGCGCCGGCGACGGCGGCGCGGCGGCAAACGCCCAGTCGCGTGCGATCGAAGTTGCCATGCTGCTGACCTTGCCGGCGGCGGCGGCGCTGATGACGGTTGCCGGGCCGGTGATCACGGTGCTGTTCCAGCGCGGCGCGTTCGGCGCGGCGGACAGCGCCGCCACCGCCGGCGCGCTCGCCGCCTTCGCCTTCGGCCTGCCGGCCTACGTGCTGATCAAGGTGCTGGCGCCCGGCTACTTCGCGCGCGGCGACACGCGCACGCCGCTCAAGGTGGCGGTGGCGTGCCTGGTGGTGAATGCGGCGCTCAACCTGATCCTGATGGTGCCGCTCGCCCATGTCGGCATCGCGCTGGCGAGCGCGCTGTCGAGCTGGCTCAACGTCGCCCTGCTCGGCATCGGCCTCGCGCGGCGCGGCCATCTGAGCCTGGATGCGCGCCTGCGCGCGCGCCTGCCGCGCACGCTCGCCGCGGCGGCGGTGATGGCGGGCTGCCTGTGGCTCGCCGCCGGGCTGGTCGCGCCCTGGCTCGCCGCCGGGCTCGCGGTCAAGGTCGGCGCACTCGCCGCGCTGATCGGCCTCGGCCTCGCCGTGTTCGCAGTCGCCGCCCAGGCGAGCGGCGCGATGCGGCTCGCCGAGGTGGCCACGCTGTTGCGCAAGTGACCGCGGGGGACGGTCAGCTCGCCAGGCGCACGTCCAGATGGCGGAACAGGTTGCGCCGCGCCTCGTCGTCCATCTCGGCCTTGAACGCGTAGCGCTCCTTGAGCGCGACCGCGCGCTGAGCCGCCGGGCGGGCGCTGATCTCGTCGACCAGCCGCTTCAAGTTCGCCATCTTTGGCAACGCCTCGTCGCCCAGCATCATCGGCATCAGCCGTGCCCAGCCCCACAGGTCCATGTCGACGATGGTGTAGGCATCGCCGAGCATGTAGCGGTGCTCGCCGAGGCGTTTGTCGATGATGTTGAAGTGGCGCTCCGCCTCGAACATGTAGCGGTTGATCGCGTACGCGATCTTCTCCGGCGCATACTGCCTGAAGTGCACCGCCTGCCCGGAATAGGGGCCGACGCCGGTCGCGACGAACATCAGCCACGACAACAGGCGCCCGCGCGCGCCGGGCGTGTCCTCGGGCAGGAACTTGCCGGTCTTCTCGGCCAGGTAGAGCAGGATCGCGTTGCTGTCGAACACGGCCACGTCGCCGTCGACGATCGCCGGGACCTTGGCGTTGGGGTTGATCGCCAGGTAGTCGGGACTGAACTGGTGGCCGCGGCGCGTATCGACCGGGATCGGCTCGTAGGGCAGGCCCGCTTCCTCGAGGAACAGCGCCACCTTGGTCGGGTTGGGCGCACCGCTGTAGTAGAACTTCAACATGCTCCGCCTCCTGCTCGCATTGGGCCGGACCCACGGCATCGCCGCCGGCCGGGGCGGAGCTTACACGGCCCGGTCAGGATTTGCAGCCGCACGCGGGCTGCCGCCACCGGGCAGGTGCCGGCAGCGCGTGGCGAAGTGAGTCGCTACCGCGACTGGCGGGCACGGTCAGAAGGTGGCGGCCTCCGCCTGGGCCGTGCCGCCGGTAGTGCGGATGTGGGTGGCCAACGCTTGTGAGGCCTGGCCGTCGACCAGCAGCCCGTGCTGCCCCTGGTATTGCCGGATCGCGTCGCGGGTGCGCGGGCCCATCACGCCGTCGATCGGCCCCGGATCGTAGCCCATACGCGCCAGGCCGCTCTGGATGTCGCGGACCAGCTGCGGGCCCGACACGGCCGCCGGCGCCAACGCGGCGGTCGCCGTCGGCGCCGCGGGTGCCGCCGCGGCCTGGTCGTCGCCCCGGTCCCAGATCGGGTCGCCGATATCGATATCGCTCTTGTCGGTGAGCGCCCCGGTCAGGCCGACCGCGCCGGCGCCGATCAACGCCCCCTCGACCACGCTCAAGCCGGTCACCGCGCCGAGCACCGCGCCGCCGGCGGCGCCGATTCCGGCGCCGGTGATGCCGCGCTCTTCCGCCGTGTTGCCGCAGGCGGCGAGGCCCAGACCGATCGCCAACAGAACGCATCCCGTGCGAATCATCTCCAACTCCTCCAAGAATAGAGAGTCCCGGCGCTACCCGGGTATTCCAAGTTGATATGGCGGCAGCGCCGGCATCGCGCATGCTCCGGGCCGGGCGCGCGCGCGTCAAGTGTGACGGCCGTCACAATTGAGCGCCCCTCAGGCGGCGGGGGCGCCGTAATAGAGGGTCACGGTGTGGGTCGCCTCGGCGAAGAACAGCCAGCGCTGGACCAGCGCGCCCAAGGTGAACGCGGCGGCGGCAAGCACCAGCGCAGCCGTGGCCGCCCAGTGCGGCAGCACCGCCGCGGCGGGCGCGAGCGCGATCGGCAGCGCCAGCCCCGCGCCCTCGGCGAGACGGCGCAAGGCGCGCGCGTGCCGGCGGGCAACCCGGAAGCCCATCTCGCGCTGGATGTAGCTCTCCTCGGTGTGCGGCGCATCCAGCGGGCGGACACGCGTGCCGGGGCTGAGCCCGAGCGCGTCCGCGGCACTCTGCCTTGCCGGCGCGCGGTCGACGTGGCGCCAATAGCGGCGCGCCACCGCCCAGCACAGCGCCGTCGTCACCACCACCGCCGGCGTCTCGACCGGCGGGCGGTAGCCGAACAGGCGCGCCAGCGCCGCCATCCACAGCACCCCACCGGCGGCGGCATAAGCGAGGTAGACCGCGACCACCAAGGGGCTGCGCCACTGGCGGATCGGCTTGAGGCTGGCATAGATCATGGCGGTGCAGGCGACCGTCGCCGCGGCAAGCAGCGCGGTCGCGAGCCCGGCCGGCGCGCGCAGGCTGCTCAGGGCCTCGGGCAAGGCGATCGCGGCGGCGAGCGCCAGCGCCGGCGCATAGCCGAGCAGCGCCAGCACACCTTCGCGCGACAGCCACGACGAGCGCCACTGGCTGAGCGCCCGCCAGGCGCGCTCGGGCCGCCCGAGATGGAACGTCGACGACGCCAGCCCCGCGCTCACCAGCGCCAGCGCAACGCCGATCGCGGTCACGCCATAGGCGGGCTCCGGCGCGCGGGCGAGGGCGTGCAGGCCCTGGAAGGCGAGCATGCCGTAGCCGATGCCGGACGCAACGGTGAACAGGATGATCGAGGCGGCGGGATGCACGGCGCTGGTTTCCGATCGCCTTGAGCGAGCCCCCTCACCCAGCTCCGGGTAAGGCGCGGCAGGTGCCGCGCCAACCCTGCGCAACCCTCTCCCCCCAGGCGTGGGGGGAGAGGGAAGGGTGAGGGGGGCGGTTCGTGGCTAGGCGCGACATGCTGCGGTCAGCGCGCGAACAGGCGGTCGACCCACTGCAGCAGCTTGCTCTCGGGCGTGCCGGTCGCCTTGAGCGCGTCCGCGCCGCCCGCGCCCGCGCGAGCGGTGCGCGGCGGCAGGTACTTGTTGGTCGGCCGGTAACCGAGCCCCGGCATCAGGTCGCGCCCGCCGCGCGCCGCGACCAGGCGCGAGACCTCCGAGCCGGGGTCGGCGAGGTCGCCGAAATGGCGCGCGCTGGCCGGGCAGGTACGCACGCAGGCCGGCACCCGGTCGGCCTCCGCGAGCGTCTCGTTGTAGATGCGGTCGATGCACAAGGTGCATTTCTTCATTACGCCCGAATCGGTGTCGTACTCGCGCGCGCCGTACGGGCAGGCCCAGCTGCACAGCTTGCAGCCGATGCACTTGTCCTCATCGACCAGCACGATGCCGTCGGCCGCGCGCTTGTACGAGGCGCCGGTCGGGCACACGGTCACGCACAGGGCGTCCTCGCAGTGCAGGCACGAGCGCGGGAAGTTGACCGTGCGCCCGCCGCCGCTGTCGGTCTCGGTCTCGAAGCTGTGCACCCGGTTGAGCCACACCCCGTCGGGATGGGGGCCATAGGGGTCGAGGTCGGTGAGCGGGGCGACCACGCCGCCGGTGTTCCACTCCTTGCACGCCACCGCGCAGGCGTGGCAGCCGACGCAGGTGTCGAGGTCGATGACCAGGCCGAGGCGCGTCGGCCCGTGCTGCGCCGGCAGCGAGGTCATGGCCGCGGCCGGAAGGCGGCGCCGAAGCGGAGCGCGTCGGGCCGCGTGGCAGCGAGCGCGGGACCCACAGCGGGGGCGAACTGGGGCGCGGTCTCGCCCGCCTCGGCGCCGGCGGGCTCGATGCGCACGCACAGGTCGTACCACGCCGCCTGGCCGGTGACCGGGTCGGAGTTGCCGGTGCGGTGGCCGTCGGCCCTGGCCGGCAGCAGCTCGGAGATCACGTGGTTGAGCAGGAAGCCCTGGCGCGCCTCGGGCGCGTCCGCCGCCAGCCCCCAGGCGCCGGCGCGCTTGCCGATCGCGTTCCAGGTCCACACCGTGTCGGGGTTGACCCCGTCCATGGTCTTCAGGCGCACGCGGATGCGGCCGTGGTGGCTGATCACCCACACCCAGTCGCCGTCGGCGAGGCCGAGGCGGGCGGCGGCGGCGCGGTGCATGTACAGCCAGTTGCGGGCGTGGATCTGGCGCAGCCACGCATTGTGGCCGCCCCACGAGTGGTACATCGCCGCCGGGCGCTGGGTGACCGCGCTGAACGGGAAGCTCGCGCCATGCACCGCCTCGCCCTCGAGCGGCGGCGCCCACAGCGGCAGCGGGTCGAACGCGGCCTCGATCCGCGCCCGCTCGCGGTCGGGCGGCTGCACCGGGCCGTGGCCGCGCGCGGCCAGGCGGAAGCGCTGCAGCGGCTCGCTGTAGAGCTGGAGCACGATCGGGCTCGCGTCGGCCACGTAACCCATTTGGACCGCCCAGTCCAGATAGGCGCGGTTGGCGTGCTTGTAGTAGCGCTGGTCGGGCGCGAGCTGGTGGCGCCAGAAACAGCCCGCGTCCACATAGCGGTCGAGCTGCGCGGGGTTGGGCGCGCCGCGGCCGTGAGCTTCGCCGGCCTCGCCGCGCCAGCCGGCAAGCGTGCCGATGCCGGGCGCGCGCTGATGGTTGACCAGGTAGTCCTTGTAGCCGCCCGGGAAGGCGGGGCGGCCCGCCTCGTCGACCATGCCCGGCAGGCCGAGCCGCGCGCCGAGGTCCAAGAGCACGTCCTGGAACGGGCGCACGTCGCGGTCGGGCGCGATCACCGGCCGGCGGATCGAGTCCGCGGGCCCGTCGGCGGTCGAGATCGGCCGGTCGAGGAGCGAGATCGCGTCGGTGCGCTCGAGATAGGTGGTGTCGGGCAGCACCAGGTCGGCATAGGCGACCATCTCGGAGGCGAAGGCGTCCGAGTAGATGATGCGCGGGATGCGGTAGCCGCCGGTCGCCGGGTCCTTGTCGGCGAGCATGGCCATGGTGCCGGCGCTGTTCATCGCCGAGTTCCAGGCCATGTTGGCCATGTACATGAACAGGGTGTCGATCGGGTAGGGATCGCCCGCCCAGGCGTTGGCGATGACCATGTGCATCATGCCGTGGGCGGCGAGCGGCGCCTCCCAGCTGAACGCCTTGTCGATGCGCAGCGGCGCGCCCGACTCATCGACCAGCAGGTCCTCGGGCCCGGTCGGATAGCCGAGCGGCGGGCCGGCGAGCGGCGCGCCCGGCGCGCAGGCCTTGCCGGCCGGCTTCTGCGCCGGGGGGATCGGCTTCGGGAACGGCGGGCGGTAGCGGAACCCGCCCGGGCAGTCGATCGCGCCGAGCAGCATCTGCAATACGTGCAGCGCGCGGCAGGTGTGGAAGCCGTTGGAATGGGCCGAGATGCCGCGCATGGCGAGGACCGACACCGGCCGGCCGACGGTCTTGTCATGGCGCCGCCCGGCCCAGTCGGTCCACGGCACGTCGAGCACCACCTCGTGGTCGAAGGCGGCCTCGGCGAGCTCGGCGGCGAGCCGGCGGATCGCGGCGGCGGCGATGCCGGTGCGCTGGGCGACCGCCTCGGGCGCGTAGGCCGCATCCAGGCAGCGGCGCGCCAGCAACTCGAACGCGGGCACCGCGGCGCGCCCGTCGGCCAGCGTGTAGCGCCCGACCAGCGCCGGCGTGATGCCGGCGCTGAGCGCATCCGCCGGCGCCCCGGCGGCGGCGTCCCAGCACAGCGGCCGGCCCGCGGCGTCGCGCGCGAACAGCCCGTCGTCGGCCGCGCCAGGATCGTCGATCACCAGCCAGGGCGCGTTGGTGTAGCGGGCGAGATAGGCGAAATCTACCTTGTCGGCGAGCAGCAGCTCGCGGATCAGCGCCAGGATCAGAAGCCCGTCGGTGCCGGGCCGGATGCCGAGCCACTGGTCGGCGATCGCCGAGTAGCCGGTGCGCACCGGGTTGAGAGAGACCACCTTGGCGCCGCGCGCCTTCAGCCGGGCGAGGCCGAGCTTGATCGGGTTCGAGTCGTGGTCCTCGGCCAGGCCGAACAGCATCAGCAGGCGGGTGTGGTCCCAGTCGACCTCGCCGAACTCCCAGAACGAGCCGCCGATGGTGTACAGCCCCGCCGCCGCCATGTTGACCGAGCAGAAGCCGCCATGGGCGGCGTGGTTGGGGGTGCCGTAGGCGCTCGCCCACCACCCGGTCAGCGCCTGGCTCTGGTCGCGGCCGGTGAAGAAGGCGAGCCCGCGCGGGTCGCGGGCGCGCACCTCGGCGAGCCAATGCGTGGCGGTCTCGAGCGCCTCGTCCCACTCGATCTCGCGGAACCGGCCCTCGCCGCGCTCGCCCACCCTGAGCAAAGGCTTCCTGAGCCGCGCCGGCGAGTAGGCGGTCATGATCCCGGCCGCGCCCTTGGCGCACAGCACGCCATGGTTGACCGGGTGGTCGCGCCGGCCCTCGATGAACCGGATCACGCCGTCCTTGAGGTGGACGTCGATGCCGCAGCGGCAGGCGCACATGTAGCAGGTGGTCGACTTGACCTCGTCGCCGACCGGCGCCGACATCTGAATTGCGGGCTCGCGCATGGTTGCGGCAGTCCTGGCGGAGGTGGGGCGGCGGCAAGCTAGCACAGGTCAACCGCCGGCCGGTCAAGATGTTGGCACGCCCCCAACAAGATAGGGCACAGGACATGAACCCTGCGGCCGACAGGCTACGAGACACAGCGAGCCTCCGCGCCTGCCTTCAAGCCCGAAGGCGATCGGGGTTGCCGCAGGCCAAGCGCCGGGCCTGCCAGCGCATGGCTTGAAGTCCCTGCACACTAGTCATATAACTAGTCTGTGACAAGACCAGCGAGGATGCAGGATGCGACAGTGGCAGGTCCAGGAGGCGAAGGCGCGGTTCAGCGAGTTTCTTGAGGCGAGCCT
>DASWHU010000254.1:0-33836 GCA_036398035.1 Alphaproteobacteria bacterium
CGACAGGCGCAAGCGACGGCGTGTCAGGACGGGCTCCCGCGGAGGGGCTAGCGGCGATCCATGCCGAGGGCGTGCTTGTAAAGGTCGAGCAAGGCCTCCTGCTCGTCACGCTCGGCCTTTTCGAGGCGCCTGAGGCGGATCACCTGCCGCAGCGCCCGGACGTCGAAGCCCACGGCCTTGCCTTCGGCGAAGACATCGCGGATGTCGCCCGCGATTGCCTTGCGCTCCTCGTCCAGGCGCTCGATGCGCTCGACCAGCGAGCGCAGTTGGTCGGCCGCGATCCCACCGGGCCTCGCCATGGGGCATCCCTCCGTTGTGACTTGAATCCGTGCGGCGGCGCGCGATCATAGGGGCTCGGTCGCGTCGGTGCGACCGTTTTTGCCCATGCCGCGGGCTCGGCGCCGCGCAGGGCGGTGCAGGCCGCGCGAATCAGCTTGACCGGCGGCCGGGGAGGGATGGATGACTCGGCTTCGCTTGCTCGCTTGCGCCTCGTTGCTCGCCCTGTCGGCAAGCACGCCGGCGCGAACGGCCGAACTTCCGGCCGGAGAAACCCTGGCCGGCAAGCTCCTGGTCGCCGCCGAGTCGATGCCCGATCCGCGATTTCAGGGAACCGTCATCTACATCTGCCAGCACAGCCCCGACGGCGGCGCGCTCGGCCTGGTACTGAACCGGCGCATCGGCGTCGTCCCCGGCGCCACCATCGCCAAGGAGCTGAACCTCGATGCCAAGGCGACCGACGCCAAGGTGGCGCTGCACTGGGGCGGCCCGGTCGAGCTCGGTAGGGGCTTCGTGCTGCACAGCAACGATTACGCGTCCGAATCGACCACAGTCGTGGATCCGGACATCGCCTTCAGCGTCGACAGCCAAGCGCTGGTCGACATCGTCGAAGGCCGCGGGCCCAAGCGGCGCATCCTGGTGATGGGCTATGCCGGCTGGGCGCCGGGGCAGCTCGAATCCGAGCTCCGCCGCGACGACTGGCTGGTGGAGCCGGCCGACCCGGGGTTCGTGTTCGGCGACGACGTCGACCAGATGTGGCAGCAAGCCATCGACCGGCTCGGCGTCGATCTGTAATCCGGCGTCGGCATCAGGCGTCCGCAGTGTCGTCGATCGCAAGCAGGCTGGCGTTGCCGCCGGCGGCGGTGGTGTCAACTGCGGTCGCGCGCTCGACGGCGAAGCGCAAGAGGTAATGGGGTCCGCCGGCCTTGGGCCCGGTCCCGGACAATCCCTCGCCGCCGAACGGCTGCGCGCCGACGACAGCGCCGATCATGTTGCGGTTGACGTAGATGTTGCCGACGCGGGCGCGCGCGATCACGCGGCGCGCGGTCTCCTCGATCCGGCTGTGGACGCCGAGGGTGAGGCCGTAGCCGGTGCGGTTGACGGCGTCGATCACCGCGTCCAGCCGGTCGGAGCGGTAGCGGAGCACGTGCAATATCGGCCCGAAAACCTCGCCATCGAGCGCATCGACCGAGTCGATCTCGAACGCCATGGGGCTGAAGAAGATGCCCTCGCCGCCGTCGCGGGCGGCGGGCGCCCGGCGGATCAGCCGCCCGTCCACGGCCATGCGGCGCGCGTGCGCGTCGAGCCGGGACCAGGCCTCGTCGTCGATCACCGGCCCGACGTCGGTCTCGAGCCGGGCCGGGTCGCCGACCACCAGCTCGTCCATCGCGCCGGCCAGCATGTCGATCAGTCGACCGGCGATGTCGTCCTGCAGGAACAAGACGCGCAGCGCCGAGCAGCGTTGGCCGGCGCTGTCGAAGGCCGAGGCGAGCGCGTCGCGCACCACTTGCTCGGCGAGTGCGCTCGAGTCGACGATCATCGCGTTCTGGCCGCCGGTCTCGGCGATCAGCGGCACGATCGAGCCCGGGCGCGCCGCGAGGCCGCGGTTGATCGCCTGCGCGGTGTCGGTGCCGCCGGTGACGGCGACGCCGTCGATCCGCGCATCGCCGACCAGGCGCGCGCCGACCGTCTCGCCCGCGCCCGGCAACAAGTGGAGCACCTGCGCCGGCACGCCGGCCTGATGCAGCAGCCGCACCGCGGCGGCAGCGATCAACGGCGTCTGCTGGGCGGGCTTGGCGATGACCGAGTTGCCGGCGACCAGCGCCGCGCTCACCTGGCCGGTGAAGATGGCGAGCGGGAAGTTCCAGGGGCTGATGCAGGCGAAGGTGCCACGCCCGGCCAAGGTCAGCTCGTTGCGTTCGCCGGTCGGCCCGGGCAGGGCGAGCGGCGCCGCGAACAGCCGGCGCGCCTGCGACGCGTAGTAGCGGCAATAGTCCGCGGCCTCGCGCACCTCGGCGAGCGCGGCGGCAATCGTCTTGCCGGCTTCGCGCACGCATAGCGCCATCAGCTCGGCGCGGTGCTCCTCGATCAGGTCGCCGGCACGCTCGAGGCACTGCGCTCGCGCCTCGCCGCCGCTCGCATCCCAGTCGGGGGCGTGTGCCGCGGCGATGCCGAGCGCCTCGTCGACCGCCGCGGCATCGGCCTCGACCACCTCGCCGACCACGCGCGCCTGCCGCGCCGGGTCGCGAACCTGGCGCGCGTTCCCGTCCCGCTCCTTGCCGCCGACGATCGGCGCGGCGCGCCAGGTCCGCGCCGCCGCCTCGGCCATGGCTTGGCCGAGCTCGGCCAGCGGTCCCGGGTCGGCAAGGTCGATGCCGCGCGAATTGCGCCGGTCGGGGTAAAGGTCAACCGGCAAGGGGATCGCCGGGTGGGGCGCCGTCACCAGCCGCGCCAGCCTGGCGGCCGGGTCGGCGATCACCGACTCGATCGGCAGCTCGCGGTGGTGGATGCGGTTGACGAACGAGCTGTTGGCGCCGTTCTCGAGCAATCTGCGCACCAGATAGGGCAGCAGCTCCTCGTGGCTGCCGACGGGCGCGTAGACCCGGCACGCCACCGCCACCTTCCCGTCCTCCGCGAGGTGGCGGTAAAGCGCGTCTCCCATTCCGAACAGGCGCTGGAACTCGAACGGCCGGTCGCGGCCGGCGAGCTCCACGATCGCCGCGACGGTTTGCACGTTATGGCTCGCGAACTGGGCGAAGAACGCGTCCGCATGGGCCAGGATCGCGCGCGCGCAGGCAAGGTAGGAGACGTCGGTCGCCGCCTTGCGCGTAAACACCGGGTAGCCGTCGAGCCCGCGCTCCTGGGCGCGCTTGATCTCGGTATCCCAGTACGCCCCCTTGACCAGGCGCACCATCAGCCGCCGTCGCGTGCGCCGGGCGAGGTCGGCGAGCCAGTCGATCAGCGGCCGGGCGCGCTTCTGATAGGCCTGGACTGCGACGCCGAGCCCGTCCCAGCCGGCAAGCTTCGGCGCCGATGCGAGCGCCTCGACCACGTCGAGCGACGGCTCAAGCCGGTCGGCCTCCTCGGCATCGACGGTCAGGCCGAGGCCCGCCGCGGCCGCGGGCTCGGCCAAAGTCACCAGACGCGGCACCAGCTCGGCCATGACCCGGCGCGACTGGGCGAACTCGTAGCGCGGGTGCAGCGCCGACAGCTTTACCGACAGCCCGGGGCCCTCGACCGGGCCGCGGCCGCCGGCCGACGCGCCGACCGCCTCGACCGCACGCAGATAGGCCTCGAAGTAGCGTTCGGCGTCGGCTGCGGTACACGCCGCCTCTCCCAGCATGTCGAACGAGAAGCGTGTGTCCAGCGCCGGCGCCTCGTCCGCCTGCGCGAGCGCCTCCTCGATGGTCCGCCCAATCACGAACTGGCGGGCGAGGATCCGCATCGCCCGGGTCACCGCGGCGCGGATCACTGGCTCGCTTGAGCGGGCGAGGAAGCGCGCGAGCACGGCACCGAGATGGTTCTCGTCGCCCGCCTCCAGGCGCACCACGCGCCCGGTCAGCATCAGGCCCCAGGTCGAGGCGTTGACGAACAGCGACTCGCCCTCGCGGAATTTGCGGTGCCAGTCGACGCCGCCGATCTTGTCGCGGATCAGCCTGTCCACCGTGTCGGCATCCGGGATCCTGAGCAGTGCCTCGGCCAGGCACATCAGCGCCACCCCTTCGCGGCTGGTCAAATCGTAGGCGCGGAGGAAGGAGTCGATGCCGCCATGGCCGTCCTCGTCGGCGCGCACCGCGCCGGCCAGCCGGTAGGCGCGATCGTGGATGCGCTTGGCGGTGGTCACGGGCAGGGCGGCTTCGCGCGCCAGGCTACGCACGCACGCGGTCTCGTCGGCGCGCGTCGCGGCGCGCACCGCAAGGCGCGACGGCGAGGGGGGCGTCGCTGCCGGCGCCAGGATCACGGCCGGTCCGGGTTTCCTTCCGCGGGTCGCGTCGCCGCGCCGGCGAAGAACGCTCGCGCCTGGTCATGATGGTGCGGCTTCAGGTGGCCGCCCACCGCCGACAGCGCGGTCAGCAGCACCGAGGCGTCGTCGGTGAATCCGAGCCCCGCGATCACGTCCGGGATCACGTCGGCGGGCACGATGAAGTAGGCGAGGGCGCCGATCAGCACCGCACGGACGTAGGTCGGGGTTTGCGGGTCGGCGGCGCAATAGAACGCCGCCACCGCGTCGTCGGCGAACGGGATGCGCCCCAGCGCGCGCTTGAGCTTGCGCCAGAATCCGTCCCGGACCAGGCGCTCCTCGCGGGCGAGCTTGGCCGCATCCACCGGCAGCCCGGCAAGGCCCACGACGGAATCGGACGGTTCCGAGTCCATGGCCTCAAATTGGGCGGCGTTCGACCGTTGCGCAAGACGGCGCGCTCAGGCCGGCGCCGCCGCCGGCTCCGGAATCGTGAAGCCGTGCACTTCGGCGAGCGCCTTGCCGGACTGAATGGCGGCGATCCAGCCGGCCTCGGTCGCGCGCTTGGCCTCGGCGCGGGCGATCACCGCATCGACCTCGGTGCGCGGAATCACCACCACGCCGTCGTCGTCGCCGACCACCACGTCGCCCGGCAGCACGCGCGCCCCGGCGAGCAGGATCGGGCCGTCGATCTCGCCGCGCGGGTCGCGGCCGGCGCCGTGCGGGGTGACGCCGCGGCTGAAGATCGCGAGGCCGTTCTCGCGCAGCTCCGCGATGTCGCGCACCGCGCCGTCGACCACGCCGCCGGCCAGGCCGTGGGCCTTTGCGTCCAGCGCCATGATGCCGCCGAGGCTGGCATGCGCCTGGCCGCCGCCGCCGTCGATCGCCAGCACCTCGCCCGGCCGCGCGATCGCGATCGCGCACACCGCCGGGCGCACGGAGCCTGGGCAGAACACGGTGCGCGCCTGTCCGACCAGCTTCAGCCCCGCCTTCACCGGGCGCAGCGCCGCCACCGTCTGGCGCCCGTCCATGGCGTCCGACAACAGCGTCGTGTCGAGCGCGCCGAGCGCCCGGCGCTGGGTCTCGGTGATCGGCTCGAAGTCGATCGGATGGCGCAGGATGGTCATGGCGGCACTCCTTTCCGGTCAGTCTGACGGCGTCTCGACGGTCGGCATAACAGCCTGAACCGCGCCGGCCGGCAACCTTTGAGCGCGCGCGGCAATGCGTCTATAACAAATCCGTCATGTCCGCCGTAGAGGAACGCCAAGACGACACCATCCCGGTGCGCCCGGCCCACCGCTTCGACGAGGCGGCGCTGGCCGACTATCTCGGCGGCCGGCTGGACGGCGCGCGCGGCGCGCTCCAGGTCCGCCAGATGCAGGGCGGCCAGTCCAACCCGACCTACGTCATCCGCTTCGCGCGCCACGAGTACGTCCTGCGCAAGAAGCCGCCGGGCAAGCTGCTGCCGTCGGCGCACGCCGTCGACCGCGAGTACCGGATCCAGAAGGCGCTCGCCGGCAGCGGCCTGCCGCTTGCCGAGATGCGGCTCTATTGCGACGACGACGCGGTGATCGGCACCCCGTTCTACGTCATGGAGCGGATGCGCGGGCGCGTGTTCCACGAAGTCACCGTGCCGGGCGCGCCGCCGGACCATCGCGCCGAGATCTACGACCAGATGAACAAGTGCCTCGCCATCCTTCACGGCGTCGACTGGCAGGCGCGCGGGCTCGCCGACTTCGGCAAGCCGGGCAGCTATTTCGCCCGTCAGGTGTCGCGCTGGACCAAGCAGTGGCATGCCTCGAAGCAGCGCGAGATCGAGGCGATGGACCGCCTGATCGAATGGTTGCCCGAGCATCTTCCGGACGACGACGAGACCACGGTGGTTCACGGCGACTTCCGGCTCGGCAACCTGATGATCCACCCGACCCGGCCCGAGGTGATCGCGGTGTTCGACTGGGAGCTGTCGACCCTCGGCCATCCGCTCGCCGATGTCGGCTACAACCTGATGCCCTACGTCACCCCGCACGACGCCCATCTCGGGCTCGAGGGCGCCGATCTCGACGCCCTCGGCATTCCGGACATGGACACCTATCTCGCGGCTTATTGCCGGCGCGTCGGCCGCCCTGTGTTCGATCCGACCTTCCACATCGTGTTCTCGCTGTTCCGCATCGCCGCCATCGTCGAGGGCGTGATGGCGCGAGGCGTCGCCGGCAACGCCAGCAGCGAGGACGCCGCGCGGTACGGCGCGCTCACCCGGCCCTATGCCGAGCGCGGCTGGGCGATGGTCACGCGCGCCGGGCTCGCCTGACATGCCCTGGCCCGACGAGGTGCGCCTGCCGATGCGCCGCGAGGCGCATTTCGGCGACCGCGTGGTGCGCTGCTTCGCCGATCGCCACAACGACATCGACCAGCTGGTCCGCGCCGTAGTCGCGCGCGACCCCGATGCCGAGGCGCTGGTCCTCGACCGGACGCGGCTCAGCTATGGCGCGCTCGACGACCAGGTGGCGCGGGTCGCCGCCAACCTCGCGCGGCGCTGCGGCGTCGGCGGCGGCGATCGGGTGGCGCTGTTCTCGGGCAACTGCATCGAGTTCGCGCTCGCGGTTCTCGCCTGCGCCCGGCTCGGCGCGGTGTCGGTGCCGCTCGGCCACCGGCTGCAGACGCCCGAGCTCGCCTACATGATCGGCCATTCGGGCGCCAAGGTGGTTGCGGTCGAGGCGCAGCTCGCCGAGCGCCTGCCGGCGCGCGCCGCGATGCCCGAGATGCGCCATCTGCTCGCGTTCGAGGGCGACGCCCCGGGCTGCGCGCCGTTCGCCGAGCTGCTCGCCGACGCGCCCGCGCCGCCGCGCCCCGACATCGACGAGGAGCAGGTTGCCTGCATCCTCTACACCTCGGGCACCACCGGCCGGCCGAAAGGCGCCATGCTCACCCACGTCAACATCATCCACACCATGCTCCACTACCAGCTGTGCATGGACCTGAGCGCGCGCGAGCATCGCACCCTGATGGCGGTGCCGATCACCCATGTGACCGGGCTGGTCGCGCAGCTGTTGTGCATGATCGGCATCGGCGGCACGACGGTGCTGATGCGCGCGTTCAAGGCGCGTGCCGCGCTCGAGCTGATTTCGGCCGAGCGCATCACCCACGGGGTGATGGTGCCGGCGATGTACAAGCTGATGCTGATGGACCCGGAGTTCGACCGCTTCGACCTGTCGAGCCTGCGCGTCGGCGGCTTCGGCGGCGCGCCGATGCCCGAGGCGACGATCGAGGAGCTCGCGCGCCGTGCGCCGTCGGTCAAGCTGCGCAACGCCTACGGCGCCACCGAGACCACCTCGCCCGCGACCCTGCTGCCGATCGGCAAGGCGGCGACCCACAAGCACACGGTTGGCCTTCCATTGCCTTGCGCCGACTTGATCGTGGTCGATGAGGACGGCCGGGAGCTGCCGCGCGGCGCCACCGGCGAGATATGGATCGCGGGTCCCATGGTGGTCCCCGGCTATTGGCGCAACGAGGACGCCAACGCCAGCGAGTTCACCGGCGGCTATTGGCATTCGGGCGACATCGGCCGCTTCACCGAGGACGGCTACCTGCAGATCCTCGACCGGGCCAAGGACATGATCAACCGGGGCGGCTACAAGGTGTTCTCGGCCGAGGTCGAGAACGTGCTCGTCCAGCATCCGGCGGTGGTCGAGTGCGCCGTGGTCGCTCGTCCCGACCCGGTCCTGGGCGAACGCGTCCACGCCTTCGTGCTCGCCGATGGCGAGGTCAACGCCGATGGCCTGCGATCGTTCTGCGGCGAACGCTTGGCCGACTACAAGATACCCGAGATCGTGACGTTTACCGACCAGCCGCTGCCGCGCAACGCCAACGGCAAGGTGGTCAAGTCCGAGCTGCGCGCGCGCGCCGTCGCGCTGGCGGCCGAATGGGGCGAGGAGGCGACGGCATGACCCGTCTGTTGACGATCGGATCGATCCTGCTGTGCGCCGCGTCCGCGGCCCACGCCGCCGACCTGGACGCGCTGAGCGCGCCCGACGCTTACGCCGGGCTCTGAGCCAGCACCGGTATATGCTCCGTGGAGCGGATGTGGACGTCGCGTTGCGGGAACGGGATCTCGATGCCGTTGGCGTGGAACTTGTCCCAGATCAGCAGAAGCACGTCGCTTTTCACGTTCGATACGCCGTTGCGCGGATCGTTGATCCAGATTCGGAGCTCGAGGTCGACCGAGCTGTCGCCGAAGCCCTTGACCAGGCATACCGATTGCGGCGTCCGGTTCACCCGCGGAGCCTCAGCGGCGGCTTCGAGGCAAAGCGCGATCGCCTTGCGCAGGTCCGACTTGTACGAGATGCCGACCGGGATCTTCAGCCGCACCGCGTCGTTGCTGTACGACCAGTTGACCACCTGCTGGGTGATGATGTCCTCGTTGGGGATCAGGTACTCGGTGCCGTCGCGGGTCACGACCGAGGCGTAGCGGGCGCCGAGCGTGCTGATCCAGCCGTAGGTCTGGCCGACCTCGATCACGTCTCCCGGCTTGACCGACTTGTCGAGCAGCAGGATCACCCCGCTGATCAGGTTGGACACCACCTTTTGCAGGCCGAAACCGACGCCGACGCCGACCGCGCCGCTGAACACCGCGAACGCGGTAAGGTCGATGCCGACGGTATTGAGCGCGGCGACGATGGCGATCGTGATCAGCACGATCTTGAGCAGCTTGCTGAACAGCACCTGCACCGCCGGGGTCAGGTTCGGCAGGCCGCCGATGCGCCGCTCGAGCAGCCGTGACAGCAGCGACGCGCCCCACAGCAGCACCGCCAGCGATACCATCCCCTTGATCACGGTCAGCACCGAGATCCGCAACCCGCCCAGCGTGATCGCCAGCGCGTCGAGCAGGTCCATGGTCTCGTCCAGGAGGTCGAGGATGTTGAGGGCGGCCAATGTCCAGACGACAAGCGCGACCAGCTTCGACCAGGTCGGGTCGCGCACCAGCTGGGACGCGAACCGGATCACGACCCAGGCGGTGAGCAGGCTGACCGCGATCCGGATCAGGTCGCTGGGCCAGCCGGCGCGCGCCGCGATCAGCACCGACAGCCATTGCAGCACCAGCCAGATGATCGGCTCGGACATGGTCGCCGCCGCCATGCCCGCGCGCGTCAGGCCCAGCTCGAGCTTGCGCCGGCTCGCCAGCCGCTCGAGCCAGCGCTGGAGACGGGGCGCGAAAAAACGGGCGAGAACGAAGGCCGCCAGCACGAACGCCGCCTGCACGACCGTGCTGGGGACCAGCACGTCCTCGAACAGCCAAGCCTCGATGTCCCGGTACGCGGACTGCAAGGTCGAGAGGTCCGTCAGCTGCTCCATGCGATCCTCCCCTCGGAGCGGACCCGCGGTTTCAAATCCACCTCAGGCGTCTGAGAATCAGCACCTCGGCGACGGCGATCATGACCAGGACCGTGACCACGGCCGGGAACGCCCATGGGCTTTCGATGCCCGGCATGCCGCCGACATTGATCCCGAACAGGCCGGTGATCAGGCTCGGCGGCAGCAGCACCGCCGCGACCACCGTCAGCAGGTACATGGTCCGGTTCATCTGCTCGCTCAGCCGGGTGCTGAGCTCGTCCATCGTCACCGCGGCGCGCTCGCGCGCGGTGTCCAGGTCCTCGACGTAGCGCAACGTGCGGTCGGCGACCTCGCGCGGGCGCACGTCGTCCTGCAGCAAGGTCTGGCACACCACCGCGTCGAGCCCACTCGAGTCGGCCAGCCATTGCCTGGTCTTCGCCCCGGTCCGGTCGAGATGCACCCACAATATCCCTTGATCGGGTGCCCAGGCCTCGATTTCCGGCCAGCCGATCTCGCGGCCGCCACCCCGGCCATCCAGGATTGCCGCGGCGATCAGCCCGTCCTGTTCGCTCATGGCGCCGTCCTCTCTGCTTGCCCTCGCCGCTAGGTGCCCTGGAAGCTGGGCTTGCGCTTCTCCAGAAAGGCCGCCACGCCTTCGGCGAAATCCCGGGTGGCCGAGCAGGCCGCGATGTTCTGCGCCTCGGCGTCGAGCTGGTCGGCAAGGTCCGAGCCGAGCGAGCGGTTGAGCAGGGCCTTCGCCCGGCCGTAGGCGAGGGTCGGGCCGGCGGCGAGGCGCTCCGCGAGCGTCGCGGTTTCCGCCTCGAGCGCCGATTCGGGCACCACCTTGTTGACCAGCCCGAGCTCTGCGGCCTTGGCCGCGTCGAACCTGTCCGCCAGCAGCACCAGCTCCATCGCCTTGTGCATGCCCACCAGCCGCGGCAGGAAAAAGGTCGAAGAGCCGTCCGGGCTGGCCCCGATCAGCGAGTAGGCAAGGGTGAAGAAGGCGGTGTCGGCGGCGATCACCAGGTCGCAGGCCATCGCGGTCGAGAACCCGGCGCCGGCACACGCGCCGTGGACGCTCGCGATCACCGGCTTGGCCATCCGGCGCATGCTGACGATGGCGTCGTGGAAGGCGTGGGTAATGTCCAGGATCACCCGGTCGAGATCCGCGCCCATGTGCTCGCGGAACACGTTCAGGTCGCCGCCGGCCATGAAGCCGGCGCCGGCCCCCCTCAGCACCACGGCGCGGACCGCGCCATCGAGCTCGAGCGCGAGCATGGTCTCGCGCAACGCCTCGCCGAGTACGCGGTCGATGGCGTTGAGCCGCTCGGGCCGGTTGAGGGTCACGGTCGCGATCGCGCCGCGGCGCTCGACAAGGACGGGGCTGGTCATCACGCTCCTCATGATCGACTCGCGGGGTCCGTGCCCTAATGTGACGGCAAACGCTCGGCAAAGGAAAGTGCCCCGGCCGGTCGGGGGCGCGCGCGGTCGAATCGGTTGCGAAAGCCGTGCTAGGGTGCTGAGGGTCAGCAGCAGGGGAGTCCGGTCATGCCGCGCTTTCTGAAGACCGGGATCAGCGGCGAGGAACGCGCCGCCGCCGACGACAAGGTGCGCGCCGTGGTCGAGGCCGCGCTCGACGACATCGCCCGGCGCGGCGATGACGCGGTGCGCGAGATGTCGATCAAGTTCGACCGCTGGGAGCGCGAGGACTTCCGCTTGAGCGAGCAGGAGATCGAGGCGTGTCTCGCCGCGGTCGAGCCCCGCGACCGCGCCGATATCGAGTTCGCCCAGGCCCAGATCCGCAACTTCGCCCGCATCCAGAGGGACGCGCTCAAGGACGTCGAGGTCGAGACCCTGCCCGGAGTCGTCCTCGGCCACCGCAACATCCCGGTCAACTCGGTCGGCTCCTACGTCCCCGGCGGCAAGTACCCGATGGTGGCGTCCGCGCACATGTCGGTGGTCACCGCCAAGGTCGCGGGCGTTGCGCGCATCGCCACCTGCGCGCCGCCCTATCAAGGCGCCCCGGCGGCGGCGATCGTCGCCGCGCAGCATCTCGGCGGCGCCGACGAGATCTACGCGCTCGGCGGCATCCAGGCGGTCGGCGCGATGGCGCTCGGCACCGAATCGATCCCGGCGGTCGACATGCTGGTCGGCCCCGGCAACGCCTATGTCGCCGAGGCCAAGCGCCAGCTCTACGGCCGGGTCGGCATCGACCTGTTCGCCGGACCGACCGAGACCCTGGTGATCGCCGACGAGACCGTCGACGCCGAGCTGTGCGCCGCCGACCTGCTCGGACAGGCCGAGCACGGGCCGACCTCGCCGGTGATCCTGCTCACCACCTCGGACGCGCTCGCACGCGCCACCATCGCCGAGGTCGAGCGCCAGCTCGCCGTGCTGGCGACCGCCGAGACCGCCGGCCAGGCGTGGCGCGACTACGGCCAGGTGATCGTCTGCGACGACGACGACGAGATGGTCCGCGTCGCCGACGAGATCGCCTCCGAGCACGTCCAGGTGATGACCCGCGACCCCGACTACTTCCTCGACCACATGACCAACTACGGCGCGCTGTTCCTGGGGCCGCGGACCAACGTCGCCTACGGCGACAAGGTGATCGGTACCAACCACACGCTGCCGACGCGCAAGGCGGCGCGTTACACCGGCGGGCTGTGGGTCGGCAAGTTCCTCAAGACCTGCACCTACCAGCGGGTGCTCACCGACGAGGCCTCGGTGCGGGTCGGCGAGGTGTGCTCCAGGCTGTGCGCGCTCGAGGGTTTCGCCGGCCACAAGGAGCAAGCCGACATCCGAGTCCGCCGCTACGCCGGCAGCAACGTCGCCGGAGAGCAGACGCGATGACCGAGCCCGTGCCGCACACGCCGTCCTTCGCCCTCGACGGCAGGCGGGCCCTGGTTACCGGCGCCGGGCGCGGCATCGGCCGGGCGTCGGCGATCGCGCTCGCCGGCGCCGGCGCCCATGTCGTGCTCGCCTCGCGCACCGCCTCCGACCTCGAGGCGGTGGCCGGCGAGATCGAGGGTGCCGGCGGCAGCGCCGAGACCGCCGTGTTCGACGTCACCGACCTCGACGCCGCGCGCGAAGCGATCGCGCGCATCGGTCCGGTCCAGGTGCTGGTCAACAACGCCGGCACCAACCGCCCGGCGTCGTTGCTCGACGTCACCGTCGAGGACTTCGACGCGGTCATGTCGCTCAACGTCCGGGCGGCCTTCTTCTGCGTCCAGGCGGTGGCGCGCGGCATGATCGAGGCCGGCCGTGGCGGCTCGATCATCAACGTCTCTTCGCAGATGGGGCTGGTCGCGCTTCCCGGCCGCTCCGTCTATTGCGCCAGCAAGCACGCGGTCGAGGGCATGACCAAGGCGATGGCGCTCGACCTCGCTCCGCACGGCATCCGGGTCAACACCTTGTCGCCGACCTTCATCGAGACGCCGATGACCCGCCCGTTCTTCCAGAACAAGACGTTCCTGGACATGGTGATGGCGCGGCTGCCGGCCGGGCGGCTGGGCCAGGTCAGCGACCTGATGGGGGCGGTGGTGTTCCTGGCCGGCGATGCCTCCGCCCTGATGACCGGTACCAGCCTCACCGTCGACGGCGGCTGGACCGCGCAGTAGCTCAGCGCGCCGCCAGCCGCACCGCGCCGTCGAGCCGGATCACGGCGCCGTTGAGCATGTCGTTGCGATAGATGCAGGCGACCAGGTCGGCATACTCCGCCGGCGCGCCGAGGCGCTTGGGAAACGGTGTCGAGGCGGCGAGCGAGGCCTGCACCTCCTCCGGCAGCCCGGACATCATCGGAGTCAAGAACAGCCCGGGGGCAATGGTCATCACCCGGATGCCGAACTGCGCCAGCTCGCGTGCGGCCGGCAGGGTCAGCCCGACCACGCCGCCCTTCGACGACGCGTAAGCCGCCTGGCCGACCTGGCCCTCATAGGCCGCGACCGAGGCGGTGTTGACGATCACCCCGCGGCCGCCGTCCGCGTCCGGCTGGTTGTGCTGCATCCGCTCGGCCGCCGCCTTCATCAGGTTGAAGGTGCCGATCAGGTTGACCATGATCACCGTCTGGTAGGTATCCAGCGCCAGCACGCCCGCACGCCCCAGGATTCGTCCCGGCGTGGCCACCCCGGCGCACGCGACCGCGAGCGTCACCGGCCCGAGCTCGGCGACCGCGTCAGCGACCGCGCCGGTCATGGCCGCCTCGTCGGTGACATCGAGCTCGGCGAAGCGCGCCGTAGCGCCAAGCTCCTTCGCCGCCTCCTGCCCGCGCGCCGTATCGCGGTCGAGAATCGTGACCTTGCCACCGTCGGCGACGACGCGCTGGGCCGTCGCCCGGCCGAGCCCGGACGCGCCGCCGGTGATGATCGCGTGGCAGGTAGTGATGTCCATGGTGCAGGTCTCCGATTGCTGCAACGGGTACGCGCCCCGGCCGCACGAACCGGGGCTCAGGGCGTGAACTGCTCGCGCGCGATCCGTTCCTCGAGATTGTGCTCGGGGTCGAACAGCAGATGCAGGCTGGTCTCCGGGTCCTGGTGGATCTCCACCCGGGTGGCGCCGCGCACCTCGGTGTAGTCGGCGGTGGCGCTCACCGGCCGCTGGTCGGCATCGAGCACGTCGACGGTGATGCGTGCCGATTCCGGCAGCAGCGCGCCGCGCCAGCGCCGCGGCCGGAACGCGCAGATCGGCGTCAGCGCCAGCAGGCGCGAGCCCAGCGGCAGGATCGGCCCATGGGCCGACAGGTTGTAGGCGGTGCTGCCGGCCGGGGTCGCGACCAGGACCCCGTCGCAGACCAGCAGCTCCAGCCGCACGCGGCCGTCGATCGACACGCGCAGGTGGGCGGCGAACCGGGTCTCGCGCAGCAGCGACACCTCGTTGATGGCGAGCCCGTCGACCCTGCCGCCGTCGGCGCGGGTCACGGTCATGCGCAACGGATGGAGCACCGTCGGCTCGGCCGCGGTCAGGCGCTCGACCAGCCCCTCGGCCCGGTACTGGTTCATCAGGAACCCGACCGTGCCCCGGTTCATGCCGTAGATCGGCGCGCCGCGATCCATGAACTGGTGCAGGGTCTCGATCATGAAGCCGTCGCCGCCGAGGGCGACGACGACGTCGGCCCGTTCCGGCGGCACGTGGTCATAATGCGCGGTCAGCGCCTCATACGCCGCCGCCGCCTCGGGGATGTCGGCGGCAACGAAGCCGATCGCCGGGCCAGCCATCGTGTCGCTTCGCTCGGGGTTAGGAGAGGCGGGCGCCGCCGAGCCCGGCTCAGCCGCCGGTCATGCTCATGTGGCGGCCGACCGCCGGGCGCCTGTCGCGCCGGTCGATGACGAAGTCGTGGCCCTTGGGCTTGCGCGAGATCGCCTCTTGGATGGCGGCGATGAGCGGCTCGTCGCTCTCGCTCGCGCGCAGCGGCGCGCGCAGATCGGCCGCGTCCTCCTGGCCCAGGCACATGAACAGCGTGCCGGTGCAGGTTAGCCGCACCCGATTGCACGATTCGCAGAAGTTGTGGGTCAGCGGGGTGATGAAGCCGAGCCGCCGGCCGGTCTCCTCGACGCGCACATAGCGTGCCGGCCCGCCGCTGGTGTAGTCGATGTCGGTCAGCGTCCAACGTTCGCGCAGCCGCCGGCGCACCACCGACAGCGGCAGGTACTGTTCGGTGCGGTCGCCGGTGATGTCGCCCATCGGCATGGTCTCGATCAGGGTCAGGTCGTAGCCGCGCTCGCCGCACCAGGCGATCAGGTCGTCGAACTCGTGCTCGTTGACGCCCTTGAGCGCGACCGCGTTGACCTTGACCGCGAGCCCCGCGGCATCGGCCGCCTCGAGGCCCGCCATCACCCGCTCGAGCTTGCCCCAGCGGGTGATCGCCAGGAACTTGTCCGCATCCAAGGTATCGAGCGAGACGTTGACCCGGCGCACGCCGCAGGCGCGCAGCTCGTCGGCATAGCGTGCGAGCTGGCTGGCGTTGGTGGTCAAGGTCAGCTCGTCGAGGTCGCCGCTGCGGACGTGCCGGCCGAGGCTCCGGAACAGGCTCATGACGTTCTTGCGCACCAGCGGCTCGCCGCCGGTGAGCCGCAGCTTGCGCACGCCGAGGCGGATGAAGGCGGTGCACAGGCGGTCGAGCTCCTCGAGGCTGAGCACCTCGGACTTGGGCAGGAAGGTCATGTCCTCCGCCATGCAGTAGACGCAGCGGAAGTCGCAGCGGTCGGTGACCGATACCCGCAGATAGCTGATCCTGCGACCGAAGGGGTCGATCATGTCGCCCTGTGCCTCCCAAGCCCGCCTGCTGCGCCGGGCAAGCCTCAACCGGCGCGGCGACGGTTATATCTTGCGGTATATAAAGCATCCGGGGCCGGCGAACAACACGCCTTCTGGCCCGCGCTCCGGCTACCTGCGCTCGCCCTCGTCCTCGACCACCTCGAGCGCCACCACCGCGACGTTGATCAGCACCTTGCCGGCGTGCTCGAAATTCACCGTCACCCGGTTGCCGATCGCGGTCTGGACCTGGCCCAATCCCCAGTCGGGCTGGCCCGGATGGCGGACCAGAGACCCCGGCACCAGGCCCGGATCGCGCATGGTCATTCCTGGATCCGATCTGGACGGACCGGCGCCCGCACCAGCGCGGGCGCGCCCGGAGGCTATCTTATGGACGCCCGGCCGGTCGAGGGCGCCGTAGACGAAGGCTCAAACGGCCGCCGCCGCGCTCGAGGCGTCGGCAATGGCCGACCGCAGCGACGCATCGTCCGGATCCTTGAGCATATAGCCACGTCCCCACACGGTCTGGATGTACTGGTGGCCGGAAATCGCGACCAGCTTCTTGCGCAGCTTGCACACGAACACGTCGATGATCTTGAGCTCGGGCTCGTCCATGCCGCCGTAAAGGTGGTTGAGGAACGCCTCCTTGGACAGGGTCGCGCCCTTGCGCAGCGCCAGCAGCTCCAGAATCCCGTATTCCTTCGCGGTCAGGTGGACGGACTGGCCGGCCACCTCGACCGTCCGCTGGTCCAGGTTGACCGCAAGGTCGCCGGCCTGGATCACCGAGTCGGCGTGGCCTTTCGACCGGCGCACGATCGCCTGGATGCGGGCGAGCAGTTCGGCCCGGTCGAACGGCTTGGTCAGGTAGTCGTCGGCGCCGGCGGACAGCCCGCGCACCTTGTGGTCGATCTCGCCCAGGCTCGACAGGATCAGCACCGGAGTGGTCACCTTGGCGTCACGCAGCGCGCGCACCACCTCGTGACCGTCGAGATCCGGCAGGATCAGGTCGAGCAGGATGATATCGAAGTCATAGAGCTTGGCGAGCTCGATGGCGTCCTCGCCGAGGTCGGTCACCTCGCAGACCATGCCCTCGGACTTGAGCACCGCCTCGGTGACCCTCGCCGTGGCCGGATCGTCTTCGACAAGTAGGACCCGCATTGCACGCTTCCCCTGCAATCGCGGCGGGCCAAATATCCCCGCTTATTAACGGATATAGATTTAAGATCCGTGCCGGCAAACGCGTTCACCGATTTTTCAGCAATCCTGGGTTATCAGGCGGAATCCCGGACCTGCGCAGGGTCTTGCCGGCGCCGGATCAGGCGTGCGTGCCCGCCGTTAACGGATTGGCGATTGACGCACATGCGCCTGCCCGCAATTTCGTTGGGGCCAGATGACCGACCGCTTCTTCACCGACCTCGCCCACGAGATCGACCGGCTCCCCGACCTGCGAGTCAGCGGCCGCGTGGCAGGCGTCCGTGGCTTGCTGGTCGAATGCGACGGGCTTCAAGGCGTGCTCGGCATTGGCGGCCGATGCGCGATCATCGGCCGATCAAAGCAACCTATAATATGTGAATCTGTCGGGTTCCGCAATGATCGCGTGTTAGTCATGCCATTTGCGCCACTGGAAGGCGTCGCCCTCGGCAGCGAGGTCGCCGTCATCGAGGCGCAGGCCTCGGTGCATCCCGAGATGCGCTGGCTCGGCCGCGTGGTCAACGCCCGCGGCGAGCCGCTCGATGGCAAAGGGCCGCCCGGCATCGGGCCGCGGGCCTATCCGCTGCGCGCCCGGCCGCCGCCCGCCCACAGCCGCCGGCGGATCCGCGGCAAGGTCGACTTGGGGGTGCGCGCGCTGAACACCTTCATCACCTGCTGCCGCGGGCAGCGGATGGGCATCTTCTCGGCCTCGGGCGTCGGCAAGTCGGTGCTGCTGTCGATGATGGCGCGCTACACCTCGGCCGACGTGACCGTGATCGGCCTGGTCGGCGAACGCGGCCGCGAGGTCCAGGAGTTCATTCAGGACAACCTCGGCCCCGACGGGCTCGCGCGCAGCGTGGTCGTGGTCGCGACCTCCGACGAATCGGCGCTGATGCGCCGCCAGGCCGCCTATCTGACCCTGACCTGCGCCGAGTATTTCCGCGACCAGGGCCTCGACGTGCTGTGCCTGATGGACAGCGTCACCCGCTTCGCCATGGCCCAACGCGAGATCGGCCTTGCCAGCGGCGAGCCGCCGGCGAGCAAGGGCTATACGCCGTCGGTCTTTTCCGAGCTGCCGCGGCTGCTGGAGCGGGCCGGGCCGGGCGTGGGCAAGGGCTCGATCACCGGCCTGTTCGCGGTCCTGGTCGAGGGCGACGACCACGACGAGCCGATCGCCGACGCCGTGCGCGGCATCCTCGACGGCCATATCGTCATGGAGCGCGCCATCGCCGAGCGCGGCCGGTTTCCGGCGATCAACGTGCTGCGCAGCATCTCGCGCACCATGCCCAACTGCAACAGCGCGGCCGAGAACGCCTTGGTCACCCGCGCCCGGGCGCTGATGGCGGCCTATGCCGACATGGAGGACATGATCAGGCTCGGCGCCTATCGCCGCGGCAGCGACGCCCTGATCGACGAGGCGATCGACTACCGCGAGCCTCTGGAGCGCTTCCTCGCCCAGGGCATGGATGAGCGCAGCAGTCTCGAGGACGGCTACGCCGCGCTTGCCGGATTGCTGGCGAAGTGAGCCGTGACCGGTGCGCGCGCTCGATACGCTGATACGAATGCGTCGCGATGCGCTGCTCGATCGGCGCCGGGTGCTGGTCGAGCTCGATGCCGGGCGCGCGGTCGTCGTCCGCCGGCTCGCGGCGCTGGCCGCCGCGCTCGACGATGAGCAGCGGATCGCCGCCGGCTCGCTCGAGGCGCTGTACGCCTACCGCGGCTTCGCCGAGCAAGTGATCGCCGAGCGGGCGCAGCTCGAGCGCTCGATGCAGGAGCTGGACGCGCGCATCGCCAAGGCCCGCGAGGACCTGGCGGCGGCATTCAGCGAGCTCAAGAAGTTCGAGATCGCCCGCGATCAGCGGCTGCGCCGGGAGCGCCAGGCGCGCGCGCAGGCCGAGCAGAAAGCGCTCGACGAGCTTGCCCTGGCGCGCTACCGCCACGGCCGCTTCGACCCCACGCAGAGCCGCCGCTAGGGCGTTTCCCGGCCGCGGCGGGGCGCCCGCGTTCCGCACCGCCCCAACGGACTCCTAGTCAAGCGCGATCCGTGACAGCATCAGCCGGTCCTGCCAGTCGGGCTTGCGCTGCTCGAAGGTCACCCGGTGGGTGGTCGCTCCGGCGGCCTCGAGCCTGAGCTGCACCCAGCGCGGCAGCAGCTCGCTGTCCAGGTCGCCGATTATCTCGGCGCCGAGCGTCTCGAGCGAGTCCCAGTCGAGCGTACCGATCGCGGCCAGATAGGCGCTGAGCCCCGCTTGCGGCAGGAAGTGCCGGTCGGGGACGTAGCGGATCGAGATGGAGATCGGTCCCGGCAACGATGTGCCGGCAAATGTTTCGCTTAGCGTAATCACGCAGTCGAGCCCCGGCCGCGGGTTGTCGGCGACGGCCAGATGGCTGCGGCGCAGCCGTGTGGTCTCGAACCGGTCATCCATGATGCGAAGTCACGTCGCGACGCTATCGGGCCGGCCGAGCGCGCTCACTATCTGGAACTCGATCGCGCCGGCGAGGCCCGAGACCGCCAAGACGTCATCGAAGATCATGCGCAGGTTGCGGCGCGCCGCCTGGTCCAGCGGGCGCAGGCTGCGCAGCACCACGTCGAACCGCCGCTTGCGGTACAGCCCGTCGATGCGCAACCGGCCCAGGCGGCTCAGGTCCACGTCGACCACCAGCCGGGTGCCGGCCTCGGCGCCGTCCTCCGCCGCATCGGCTTCGCCGCGCTCGCGCCCGAACCAGAGCCTGGCCTCGTGAATCTGCCCGTCGCCCTGCCAGGGCAGGGGGATCTGCCGCCAGTCGGGCGCACCGGCGGCATCGCCGCCGCGCCAGGCGTGGCGGAAGTCCTCGCCCAGCCGCTCGACCAGCTGCCCGCCCGCGGCCCGCTCCAGGGTCCGCGCTCTGGCCTCGCCCAACCACAGGCGCGCATCGCCCGCGCGCAGGCCGAGCAAATAGGCGATCAAGCCTAAGACGGCAGACGGCGCGCCTCCGGGAATCTGCGCCATCACCGCCGCGCGCTCTCCGGCCCCCGCGGCCGCCATCCGCGCAAGAGTCTCGATGACCGGCGATCTCGCCGCAGGGTCGGCAATCGGTGCGGTCGAGGCCGCCGGCAGCATCTCGAAGGTAAGCGCGGTCCCCGGCGGCAGCGGCGCATCGCTCGGCAGCGCCACGGTCCGCTCCGCCATGTCGACCAGCAGCCGGCCGTCGGCGTCGCGGCCGAGGACGGTCGCCGAGACCTCCTGCGCGCCCGCGGTCTCCGGCGTGGAGGGCCCGAACCCGACCAGGCGCAGGGCGACCGTCGCACCCTTGGGCGCAGCCGAAAGGACCATTGGGGTCGTCACCGGCCCACGCCGCCGCGGCGTCGCGACCTCGACCACGGTGCCGGTGACCGTGCGCCCGGGAATGAGCACCCCGCGCGCGCCGGTCGCGGCGATTGCCTGCGCCCGCGCCCGCGCCAGCGCCGGGCCTTGCGCGGGGGCGAGCGCCAGGCGCGCCGGCGCGCCGCGCGCCGGCGAAACCTGTTGCGCGATGATGTGACGGGCGCGGGCGACGATCTCGAGAACGAGCCTGGTGCCGCTGTGCGGCAGCGCCGCCGGCGCCGGGGCCTCGAGCCGGACCACGCCGGCGTCGCCGACCAGCAGGGCGGTGCCGGCAGCGGGCAGGGGTACGACCGTGCCGATGACCACTGCCCCGGGCGGCAGCTCGGCGAAGGCCGCCGGCAGCGTGCCCGCCGTCTCGCCGCCAGGCACGGCATGGGGTGCGAGCACGATCAGGGCCGTCCCACCGGCTCCGACCGGAACCGCAAGCAGCGCGTCCTCGGCGGCGACGACCTCGAGCACCGCGTGCGCGGCGGGGCCGGTCGGGGTTGCCGCCAACACCGCCGCATCCCCCCAGGCCGCCCTGAACAGGGTGGTCGTGCCGCTCGAGTCGACCTCGATCGCTCCGTCGAGGCGTGTGCCCGGTGCCGCCGTCGCCAACGCCTCCGGCGGCGACAGCGGCGCCGTCACAGGTGCCGGGCCCGCGCGCGCACCCGCCGCGAGCGTGTCGACCGGCCGGTCGGCGCGCGGCGCCGGATCGCGGCTCGATGGCGCGGCACCCGGTGTCGGCGCGGCCGTCGGCGTGCGGCCGTCCGCGGCCGGGGCCGGGGCGCCCGCCGCCGGCGGCGGCAGCGGCGGCAGGCCGGCGCTCATGTCACGTGTTATCCGCCAGCGTGGCGGCAATCCGGGCCACGTCGGCGACCGAGTCAGACGTCGGAGAGCGGCTGAACACCGAGACCTGGCGGCGAATCGCGTCGCGCACCCGATCGTCGCGGCGCACCACGCCGGCGAGCGGCGGCGCGATCTTGAGGAACGTCTCGCACGCCTTCACCAGCGTCGCGTGGGTCCGTTCGCCCTCGGCTTGCGAGGCGGCCTGGTTGACCACCACCTTCACCCTGCGGCCATGTCCGGCGGCGGTCAGCACCTTGATCAGGGCGTAAGCGTCGGTGAGCGCGGTCGGCTCGTCGGTGACCAGCACCAGGCAGGTGCCCGACATGCCGGCCAGCAGGCGCAGGTTCTCGTCCAGCCCGGCGGCAAGGTCGAGCACCACCTTGTCGTAGCGCGCGGCAAGCGCGATCAGGCCGTCGCGCAGGCTCTTGAGCCGGTCGGGTGGCAGCGCCGCCAGGCTGCCCGAGCCGGAGCGGCCCGGAAGAATGTCGAAGCCCCCGTCCTCGAACCACTGGACCGCGTCGGCGAACGTCACCTTGCCGGCAATCACCGCCGAGATGTCGTACTTGGGCATCAGGCCCAGCTGGACGTCGATGTTGGCCAGCCCCAGGTCGCCGTCGAACAGCAGCAGCCGCCGCCCGCGCGCCGCCAACGCGTGCGCGAGCGTGATCGAGAACCAGGTCTTGCCGACGCCGCCCTTGCCGGACGCGACCGCGATGACGTTCTCGACCAGGTGCGCGGCGGCGGGGTGCCTGGCGACATTGCTTGGCGTGCTCATCGTGCTGCTGCCTTCTCGGGCTGGGAGTTCGTGGCCGAAGCGATCGGTTCGCCTAACAACAGTCTGGTCAGCGCGTACGGGGTAATCGGGGTCAGGCCGAGCGCCACTTGCGCGCTGGCGCTCGCCTCGGCGAACGCGAACGGGCCCGCCTCGGCAACCACCAGCAGCGCGCCGAGCCGCCGGGCGACGTCGAGCCTGGTCGCGACCAGCCGGTGCGCGCCGAGCGCGGCGAAGCTGCCGGCGATCTCGGCCGCCTCGAGCGAATCGCCGCCGGCGGCCATCACCAGCACAGGCTCGCCGCCGCCCGCCTCGACCAGGCGGGCGAGGGCGGCCATGTCGGCCGGATCGAACGGGTTGACCCCGGCGGTATCGATCAGGACGACGGCGTCCGATGCGCCGGCGGCGATGGCCGCGCGCAGCTCGTCCGGCCCATCGGCGTCGACCAGCTCGGCGTTCAGGATGTCGGTGAACGCGGCCAGCTGCGCGCGCGCGCCGGCGCGAAAGGTATCGGTGCTGATCACTTTCACCGCGCACCCGTCGATGGTCGCGCGCGCCGCCAGCTTGGCGGTGGTCACGGTCTTGCCGGCGCCGGGCGTGCCGACCATCATCAGCGGCCGCGCGCGCGGGTCGAGCTTGACCGGCTCGAACAAGAACGCGTGCGCGAGCGCGGCCCGAAGCAGCGAGGCGACGTCGTCCTCTCCTGCGTCCGCGACCAGCCCGCCCGCCAGATCGTCCGGCACGCCATGATAGGCGAGCGCCCCGAGGGCCTCGGCGCGCGCGCCCGACGCCGGCTCGTCGCCGATCAGCCGGGCGAGGACGTCGGCATCGTCCAGGTTCTCCAGCGCCGCGGTGATCCGCACCTCGCCGTCGGTGTCGGTCTCGGTCGAGACGATTACCGCGTCGTCGCCCAGCTCGTTGCGGATCTGGCGCATGGCATCGGCGATCGTGCGGGCGGTGTAGACTCTCAGGCGCATCGCGCTGCGCTCAGACCTGTCCGAGGGTGTGGATCTTCGCTTTCGGGTGAATCTCGTTCTGTGACATTACCACGGTCGAGGGGCGGAACCGCTCGATAATGGACCGGACATAGGGGCGGATCGCGGGGCTGGTCAACAGCACCGGCATCTCGCCTTCGCCGGCGTGCTTGTCGAACTCCTGGCGCACCGAGGTGATGAACTCCTGCAGCTTGCTCGGCGCCATGTGCAGCCGCTTGTCGTCGTTCTGGCCGACCAGCGACTCGGCGAAGGCCTGCTCCCATTGGGGGGCCAGCGTCACCAGCGGCACGTAGCCCGCACGCGAGCTGTTGTCGTGGCTGAGCTGGCGGGCAAGCCGTGCCCGCACATGCTCGGTGATCAAGGTCACGTTCTGGGTGTAGCCCAGCGCCTCCGAAATGCCCTCGAGGATGGTCGGCAGGTCGCGGATCGAGACCCGCTCGGCCAGCAGGCACTGGAGCACGCGCTGCACCCCGCCGAGCGAGATCTGGCCCGGGATCAGGTCGGCGACCAGCTTCTGGTGCTCGGCGCCGAGCTCATCGAGCAGCTTCTGGGTCTCGGAGTAGGACAACAGCTCCGCCATGTGGTCCTTGACCACCTCGGTCAGATGGGTGGTGATCACCGTCGCCGGGTCGACCACGGTGTAGCCGCGGAACAGCGCTTCCTCGCGCTGGCTTTCGCCCACCCATCTCGCCGGCAGGCCGAAGGTCGGCTCCCTGGTGTCCTGGCCGGGCAGCGCGATCGCCTCGCCGCGCGGGTCCATGACCAGCAATTGGTGGGGCATCAGGTCGCCCACTCCCGACTCGATGTCCTTGACCCGGATCAGATACTGGTTCGCGGGCAGCTGCATGTTGTCCTGGATGCGCACGGCCGGCATGATGAAGCCCATGTCGGTGGCGAGCTGGCGGCGCAACGCCTTGATCTGGTCGGTGAGCCTCGGTCCCTTGTCGCTGTTGATCAGCGGCAGCAGCCCGTAGCCCAGCTCGAGCTTGAGCACGTCGATGTGCAGCGCGGTGGCGATCGGCTCCTCCGCGGGCCTCGCCATCGACGCCTCGGCCTGGGCCCGCGCCTGTGCATCGACCTCGGCCGAGCGCTGCCGTGCCTGCTGCGACAGCCGCCACGCCTGGAAGCCGGTGAGCCCGGCGAGCACCAGGAACGGCGGCATCGGGATGCCGGGCAGCAGCGACATCGCCACCATCAGCGCGCTGACCAGGCCGAGCGCCTTCGGATAGCTGGCGAGCTGGCCGAACACCGCCTTGTCGGCCGAGCCGACCACGCCCGCCTTCGACACCAGCAGCCCGGCGGCGGTGGACACGACCAGCGCCGGCATCTGCGACACCAGGCCGTCGCCGACGGTCAGCACGGTATAGGTGTTCGCGGCATCGGCGAAGCTCAAGCCGTGCTGGGCGACGCCGATCACGATGCCGCCGATGATGTTGATGAAGGTGATCAACAGGCCGGCAATGGCGTCGCCGCGCACGAACTTGGCGGCGCCGTCCATGGCGCCGAAGAAGGTGCTCTCGTCCTCCAGCTGGCGCCGGCGCCGGCGCGCCTCCGACTCGTCGATCAGGCCCGACGACAGGTCGGCGTCGATCGCCATCTGCTTGCCCGGCATCGAGTCGAGGCTGAAGCGCGCGGAGACCTCGGCGATGCGGGTCGAGCCCTTGGTGATGACGACGAAGTTCACGATCACCAGGATCGCGAACACGATCAGGCCGATGACGAAGTTGCCGCTCATCACGAAGTCGCCGAACGCCTGGATCACCTTGCCCGCCGCGGCGGTGCCGGTGTGGCCGTCGGCGAGGATCAGGCGGGTCGAGGCCAGGTTGAGCGCCAGCCTAAGTATGGTCGCGATCAACAGGATGGTCGGGAACGAGCTGAACTCCAAGGGCCGGGCGATGAACAGCGACACCATCAGCACCAGCACCGAGAAGGTGATCGAGATCGCCAGGCTGAAGTCCAGCAGCCAACGCGGCATCGGCATGATCAGCACGATCAGGATCGTGATCACGCACAGCGACAGCGCCACGTCGCCCTCGCGCAGCGTCGCCGCCAGGCGCCGGATAACGCCGCCGAGGTCCGGCGCGGCCGGCGGCTCGGCGGCGGTCGGTCCCCGGATCTGAGGTCCGCTGTCGGCCATTCCCGTTGCCCTTGTGCCCTGCTAGAGGCCCGCGGCGCGCGCCTCGGCGGCGGGCGGCGGTACCGCCACGCCCTCGGCGTCGTAGGCCTTCAGCTTGTTGCGCAGCGTCCTGATCGAGATGCCGAGAATGGTGGCTGCATGGGTACGGTTGCCGAGGCAATGGTCGAGCGTGTCGATGATCAGGTCGCGCTCGACCGCGGCCACGGTCCGCCCGACCAGCCGGGATGCGCCGCCGGTGCCGGCGACGCGCCCGGCCTCGCCGTCGATCGCCGCTGGTCCCGCGCCGCCGCCGAGCATCATCGCCTCGGGCCCGATCTCGGGGCCCGTGGCCAGCAGCACCGCCCGGTGCATGTTGTTCTCGAGCTCGCGCACGTTGCCCGGCCAGGCGTGGCGCAGCAGCCGCTCGGCCGCGGCCTTCGACAACGGCCGTGGCGCCAGCCCGTTGGCCTCGGCGTACTTGCCGATGAAGTGCTCGGCGAGCAGCAGGATGTCCCTGGTGCGCTCGCGCAGCGGCGGGATGTGCACGGTGACGACGTTGATCCGGAAGTAAAGGTCCTCGCGGAAGTTGCGCGCGGCGACCTGTTGCTGAAGGTCGCGATTGGTGGTCGCCAGCAGGCGGATGTCGATCTTCACCGGACGGGTGCCGCCGACCCGGTCGATCTCGCGTTCCTGAAGGACGCGCAGCAGCTTGGCCTGGAGCTTGAGGTCCATCTCGCCGATCTCGTCGAGCAGAAGCGTGCCGCCGTCGGCGGCCTCGAACTTGCCGATGCGGCGGGCGATGGCGCCGGTGAACGCGCCCTTCTCGTGGCCGAACAGCTCGGATTCGAGCAGCGCCTCGGGGATCGCGGCGCAGTTGACCGACACGAACGGCTTTGCCGAGCGGCGGCTGCGGGCGTGGATGTGGCGCGCCAGGATCTCCTTGCCGGTGCCGGAGTCGCCGGTGATCAGGATCGAGGCGTCGGACCTGGCGATCCGCTCGGCGAGGTCGAGGACCTCGCGCATCGCCGGGTCCTCGAACACGATCCGGTGGTTCTCCTCGGTCACCGCCTCGAGCACGGCCGCGATCATGTCGGGGTCGGGGGGCAGGGGCAGGTACTCCTTGGCGCCGGCCTTGATCGCCGCCACCGCCGCGCGGCTGTCGTTGCCCATGCCGCAGGCGATCACCGGCACGTTGATGTGCTCGGCGGCGAGGCTCCGGGTCAATTGGCCGACATCGAGCGCGACGTCGATCATCACCAGGTCCGCGCCGCCGCCGGCGCCGCTGCGCAGGTTGTGCAGGGCGATGGCGATATCGTCCGCATGCACCACCCTGGCGCCGCGCGCGACCGCGATCTTGCAGGCTTCGCCCAGCTGGCCGGCCAGCGTTCCGATGATCAGCAAGCGCATCTGTGTCGTGTCCCCTCGGCCGGGTGTTGGCGGGTCAATCGAAGTACTGCACCCGCTTGGGCGGCGGCAGCAGGGTGTTGAGCAGGGTCTCGAGCCGGCGCGGGTTCTCCTGGCGGCCGATCGAGGACGCGCCCAGCGTGTACACGTTCATCACCGACGCCTCGTCGTTCGAGTTGCGCTCGAGCTTGGCGGCGAGCGGCGAGAACACCATGTTGGCAAGCACGGCGCCGTAAAGGGTGGTCAAGAGGGCGACCGCCATCGACGGGCCGATGCTATTCGGATCGTCGAGATTGCCGAGCATCTGCACCAGGCCGATCAGGGTGCCGATCAGGCCCATCGCCGGCGCCACGGTCGCCGCCTGGCGCAGGATGCCGACGCCGCGCTCGTGGCGCGACTTCATGCCCTTGATCTCCTGCTTCATCATCCGCTCGACGTCGTCACCCGGGGTGCCGTCGACCACCAGCGACAGCCCCTTCTGGAGGAACGGCACGTTGTCGAGGTCCCTGAGCTTTTCCTGCATGCCGAGCACGCCGTTCTTGCGCGCGAGGTCGGCGAGCTCGATCACCTGCAATGCCGCCGCGCCCGGATCGATCGCCTTGTTGAACACCGCCTTCAGGATCAGGCCCTGGCCCTTCATGATCTCGCCGAGCGAGAAGCTGACCGTGGTGACGGCGAAGGTGCCGCCGATCACGATCAGGACCGAGGGGATGTCGATGAAGGCGCTGATCGATCCGCCGGTGGCAATGGCGGCGACAACCAGGCCGAAGCCGATCACCAGGCCGAGCAGCGTTGCGATATCCATGGCGCGTACCCGTCAGAACCGGTCCGTCTTGATGATCTCGGTCATGGTCACGCCGAGCCGGTCCTCGACCACCACGACCTCGCCGCGCGCGACCAGCCGGTTGTTGACATAGATGTCGATCGCCTCGCCGACCTTGCGATCGAGCTCGACCACGGCGCCGCGGCCCAGCCGCATCAGCTGGCTGACCTGCATGGTCGCCTTGCCCAGCACCGCCGAGACCTGGACCGGGATGTCGAACACCGACTCGAGGTCGGCGGCGGTGCGCGGGCCGTCGTCGCTGCCGGCGGCGGCTGGCGCCGGCGCCCCACCCGATCCGATTTCCTCGAGCTCGAGGTCTTCGTTGTCAGCCATGATCGTCTCCTGAAGGCGAAGGCTCGCCGGCCGCTTGCGGCTCGGCCGGCGCCGGCTCGTCCGTGGGCGCGGTGTAGCGCTCTAGGATCGCCTCGATCCGCGCCCATAACTCCGACTCGAGGCGCCGCGCGTTGCCGCCGGGCCAGTCGATGCGACACTCGGCGCCGGTCAGCGAGGAATCGCCGACGACGGTCACCGCGATGCCGCTGGCCGGCGGCTTGAGCCGCGCCACGAGCGTGTCGGCAAGGGTCGGGTCGACCGCGACCGTCACCTGCTCGACGCCGTAGATCTCGGCCAGGCATTCGTCGACCAGGCGCTCGACCACCTCGAGCTGGCCTTCGTGCTCGCGCCGGCCGATGATCTTGGCGGCGATCGCCTGCGCGAGCCGGGCCGTGTCATGGCGGGTCAGCAGCCGCTGCTCGGCTCCGCTCTGGGCGACGGCTTGCAGCCGCTTGGCCACGGTCTCGAGCAGGCTTTCGATGCGCGCCTCGATCGCTGCCGTCGCCTGTGCCCGTCCGGCCGCGATTCCGGACTCGTAGCCGCTCTGGCGGGCGCCGGCGAGGTCGTCGTCGGAGTATGCGGCGCGTTCGCCCTCCCGCGATTCGCCCGCGCGCCGCCTGGGCGTGCGCCCCTCGGCTCCGAAATCGGTCTCGAACAGGAACTTGTTGATCTGGGTCATGCCTCGCTCGCGCGCCTCAGTAGACCAACTCGTCCTCGCCGCTGCCGGCGATAACGATGTCGCCCCGCGCCGCCATGTCCTTGGCGGTGATGATGATCTCCTGCTGCGCCTCCTCGACGTCGCTGAGCCGCACCGGACCGAGCGCTTCCATGTCCTCGCGCAGGATCTTGGCCGCCCGCTCGGACATGTTGGTGAAGAACAGGTTGCGCAGGTCTTCCGAGGCGCCTTTGAGCGCGATGCCCAGGCGGTCCTTGTCGATCTCGCGCAGCAGGGTCTGGATGCTGTTGCCTTCGAGCTTCTTGAGGTCCTCGAAGGTGAACATCAGGGCCTTGATCCGCTCGGCGGCGTCGTGGTCGCGATCCTCGAGCGCCTGCAGGAAGCGGCTCTCCGAGGCACGATCGAAGTTGTTGAAGATCTCGGCCATCAGCTCGTGGCTGTCGCGCCGCGAGCTCGCCGCCAGGTTGCTCATGAACTCCGAGCGCAGCGTGCGCTCGACGTCCTCCAGCACGTCCTTCTGGACCAGCTCCATGCGCAGCATGCGCATCACCACCTCGACCCCGAAGTCGTCGGGCAACAGGCCGAGGACGCGCGAGGCATGCGCCGGCTTCACCTTCGACAGCACCACCGCCACGGTCTGCGGGTACTCGTTCTTGAGATAGTTGGCGAGCACCTGCTCGTTGACGTTGCCGAGCTTGTCCCACATCGTGCGCCCCGCGGGACCGCGCAGCTCCTCCATGATCTCCTCGACCCGATCGGTGTCGAGCGTGGCGCGCAGCAGCCGTTCGGTCGATTCGAACGAGCCCATCAGGTTGCCGGTGCCGGAGATCTGGCGGACGAAGTCGAGGAACAGGTTCTCGACCACCGGCGCGGCGATATTGCCGAGCTGCGACATGATCGAGGACAGCTCCTTGATCTCCTCCAGGTCCATCATGCCGAACAGCTTGGCCGCCCGTTCCTCGTCCAGCGCGAACATGATGATCGCCGCCTTCTGGGGACCGCGCAGCTCGCGCAGTTCGGTCTTGGTCTGGGCCACGCTCGGCGTCCTCGCTTGCCGCTACAACGGTTGCCCTCAGGTCGAGCTTTCGGCCATCCAGCCGCGCAGGATGGACAGCGCTTCGTCCGGGTGCTTGTCGACGATCTCGCCCATCCTCTTGACCGCCGAGGCCTTGACCTGGCCCTCGACCTTATTGATGTCGATCATGCCCTCGCCATCCGCGCCCGCGCCGCTGCCGCGCGCGGCCGGAAGCTCCGCCCGGGCCTGGCCGCCGGCGCCGGGCTGGGCGGCGCCTTCGGGCCCGGTCAGCATCGGCTGGCCGCGCGGTCCCGGGATCGCGCCCGGCGCAGTCGCGGCCGGCTCGCCGGCGTGCGCCTGCAGCGTCAGCAGGCGGCTGATCAGGGGCCGCAGCACCAGCAGGATCACCAGCACCGCGACCAGCGCGAGAACCAGGATCTGGGCGATCCTGAAATAGTCGCCCTTGTCCAGCCCAAGCAGCGGCTCGCTCGGCATCTCCACCGGCTCGGGCTCGGCGAAGCGCATGTTGATCACCTCGATGGTGTCGCCGCGATCGGCATCGAAGCCGATCGCCGAACGGGCCAGTGCCGCGATCTGGGCAAGCTCGTCCTCGGTGCGCGGCACGTAGCTCTGCTCGCCGCTCTGCGGATCGGTCCGGGTGCTGCCGTCTACCAGGACCGCGACCGACAGCCGTTCGACCCGTCCGCCTTCCTCGATGTGGTTGCTGACGGTGCGCGAGATCTCGAAGTTGACCGTCTCCTCGGTGCGGGCGGTGGACGCCTGGCTGCCCGGGCCCGCCCCGGCCTCGCCGCCGGGCAGGTTGTTGGCGACCGAGACCGACCCGGGACCGCTGCCCTCGCTGTCGGTGGTCTCCTCCTCGACCGACTGGTTCGAGCGCACCACTTGCCCGTCCGGATCGTAGACCTCGGCGTTGGTGGTGGTGCGGTCGAAGTTGATCTCGGCGGCGACCTCGGCGCGCACCTTGCCGGGTCCGAGCGATCGCTCGAGCAGCTGCTCGAGGGAATCCTTGACCTGGGCCTCATAGGCGTGGCGGAACTCATCCGCGCGGGCGGCCGCGAAACCGATCTCGTTGCGCTCCTCTGCGCCGCTGGCGAGCAGGTTGCCGCGGTCGTCGACGATCGCCACCCGCTCCGGCATCAGCCCGCGCACCGCGGCGGCGACCAGGTGCTGGATCGCCGCGATCTGGGTCTGGCTCAGGCCGCTCGCGCCCTGCAGCCGCAGGAACACCGACGCGCTCGGCTGTTCGTGCTCGCGCTGGAACAGCTCCCTTTGCGGCAGCACCAGGTGGACCCGCGCCGCGCCGACCCTCGACAGCAAGCCGATCGTGCGCGCGAGCTCCCCTTCCAGGGCCCGCACCAGATTGACGTTCTGGACGAACCGCGTGGCGCCCAGGCTGTCGGCCTCGTCGAACAGCTCGTAGCCGATCGATCCGCCCGACGGCAGGCCCTGCTCGGCGAGCCGCAGCCTGAGCCTCAGCACCTGGTCGGAGGGAACCAGGATCCGGCTGCCGTCGCCACCGATCCGGTACGGCACGGCCATCGCTTCGAGCTGGTTGGCGATCGCGCCCGAATCGCGCACCGGCAGTTCGCCGTAGAGCAGGGTGAAGTCCGGCGTCGTCAGCCGGGTGAACACGAACATGAAGAACGCGACCAGGCCCGCGCCGACGCCGGCCAGCAAGATCAGGCGCACGGCGCCGAGGCTGCGCAGCGTCTGGACAAGTCCGTTCACTCGGTCACCCCGTCATTCGCGGCGCGCGGCACGGACGATCCGCGCCGGCCACGCCGGCCCGCATTCGCCACGCACCGCGGGCAATTTGTGCAGGCCTTGATGAACAACTCGTAAATGGCGGAATCCAAAAGCGAAGCGCCCCGGCCGTAGTGGCCCGGGGCGCCCCATGACGACACCGCTGCCGGCGCCGCTTACCGGCGCAGGCGGATCAGCTCGTCGAGCATCTCGTCGGCGGTGGTGATCACCCGCGTGTTGGCCGAGTAGGCGCGCTGGGTGATGATCAGCTCGGTGAACTCGCGGGCGATATCGACGTTCGAGGACTCGAGCGCCGACGGCACGAAGTTGCCGGCGCCGCCCAGACCCGCCTCGCGCAGGTTGAAGTTGCCCGACCGATTGGTCTCGGAGTAGGCGTTGCCTTCCTCGGTGCGCAGCGACGTCGGGTCGGCGAAGGTCGATATCGGCAGCTTGTAGGCCGACCGGGTCTGGCCATTGGTGAACGATGCCACCACGAAACCGTCCTCGTCGATGCTGACACCGTTCAAGAGGCCGACCGAGGCGCCGTTCTGGTTCAGGAACGAGACGTTGTAGTTCGAGAAGAACTGGCTGACCCCGTCGGCGAGGTCGTTGGTGCCCCAGTCGATGTCGATGGTGCTGGCGCTGGCGCCGTTGGTCCAGGTGATGCTGGTCGGGGTTTCCAATGCGCTGGTGATCGGGTCCACGGTGCCGATCGTGGTGCCGGCGTTGTCGGCGTCCAGCGTTGCGTCGCCGTTGAACACGATGTTGCCCGAGGCGAGCGCGGTCGCGCCCGCGGTGACCTCGGCCGGAACCGCGGCGTACACCTCGACCGCCCAGGTATTGATGCCGGTCTTGAGGTAGGCGACGGTCAGCTCGTGCGATGCGCCAAGCGAATCGAAGACCACGAAGTTGCGGAAGAAGTGCGGCGTCACCGTGCCGGCGGCCATGTCGTTGACGGCGTAGGCACCGCCAAAGATTGTTTGGCCCGCGTCCAGGTTGGTGCCGATGCCGACCGTGCTCGTCGCCGAGGCGGTGCCGCTGAACTGGCCGATGTTGACCGTGGTCAGGCTCGACAGGTCGGCCGAGGCCGCCGGCAGGTTGCCGTTCGCGTCGAGTGCCCAGCCCTGCAGGTAATAGCCGCTCGAGTTGCGCAGGTTGCCGAGCGAATCGGGGGTGAAGGACCCGGCGCGGGTATACCGCGCCGCGCCGCTGCCGTCGGTCTCGGTGTTGACCACCATGAACCCGTTGCCGCTGATCGCGACGTCGGTATCGGAGTTGGTGGTCGAGATCTGGCCCTGCTGGTTGATGGTGTAGAACGGCGTCGAGCGCACGCCGGCGGGCGAGTGCGTCGCGAGCGACCCGGAGTTGGTCACCAGGGTCGCAAACCGCGCCGTGACCCGCTTGTAGCCGATGGTGTTCAGGTTGGCGATGTTGTCCGAGATCATCGCCATCGACTGGGTCTGGGCGTTGAGCCCGCTGACCCCGGCAAACAAGGCGCCGTAGAGACTCATCGTCGTACTCCTTGATAGTCGAGACGGACCGGGCGGGCCGCGCCGCGTCAGGTCTGCTCCTGTTGTCCTTGCTGGTCCGAAAGCGGGCCGAGGATCGCCAGCACCTCGCCGAGCGGCACGCCGCTCTTGCCGACGAACAGCACCGGCCCATCGCCCGCGGTCTCGATGCCGGTCACCGTGCCGACCGTGGTCATCGTCGCGGTCATGCTGTTGCCTTCGGGATCGGTGGCGGTCACCGCCAGCGTGTATTGGCCCTCGGGCATCGGGTTGCCGGCGTCGTCGAGGCCGCTCCAGACGAACTGGTGTGCGCCCGCCTCGGTTGCGCCGGTGGTGCTGTAAATCGCCCTGCCGGCCTCGTTGGTGACCAGCAGCGTCACCTGGTTCGCGGCGCCGGGCAGGGCGTAGTTCCACTCGGCGCGGCCGTCGGCCAGCGCCGTGGTGTTGCCGTTGGCCTCGATGCGCTGGCCCAGATAGCCGATCAGCCCCGCCGCCTGGTTGGCGCGCTGAAGGGCGATCAGCTGCTCGAGGTTGGCGTTGGTCGCGATCGCCTGCTCGACGCCGGCGAAGCGCACGATCTGGCTCGTGAACTCGTTGGTGTCCATCGGCGACAACGGGTCCTGGTTGCGGAGCTGGGTGATCAGCAACATCAGGAAATTGTCGAAATTTTCGGCCAGGTCGCGGCCGGCGATCACGGACGCCTGCTGCGCCTGTTTGGTGGTGACGGCGGAAACTTCCATGGCTCGGACCTCTCGCTCGGCTCACACGCGGATGTCGATTCCGGCGGCGCCCGGGCCGATCAGGAGCGCGCCCGGACCGGCGCCGATCTCGGCCTCCGCCATCGCGCGCAATGGATCGGGCGGGCCGGCCGCGATGTCGCCCGCGCCGCGGTCGTCATGCCCGTCCCCGAAGTCCCGATCCAACAGGTCGAACGCCAGGCTGTCGGAATCGAGATCGAAACCGGCGTCTTGCAGGGCCCGCTCGAGCCCGCGCGCATCGCGCATCATCAGCTCCAATGTCTCGGCGCGCTGGACCAGCACATGGGCCGACAGCCGGCCGCCGTCGCCAAGCTCGAGCCGGACCTCGACGCGGCCGAGCTCCTTCGGGTGAAGCTGGATGCGGACGTGGCTGAGCTCGTCCTCGATCGCCTGGTGGATGTGCAGCACGATCTGGTCGATGGCCGGCATCGGCGGCGGCGCGGCGCGGGCAACGGCTGCGGCGGCGCTCGCCGCCAG
>DASWHU010000255.1:0-3935 GCA_036398035.1 Alphaproteobacteria bacterium
CTCGAGCGCGGCGATCGCCTGCTGGATCATGCCGCCGGCGGCGTGGCGGGTCTTGGCGTAGAGCTTGGCCGTGATCCGCTCGGTGGCGCGCGCATCCTCGCCCACGACCAGCTCGGCGAGGCCGCGGATGACCGCGGTCAGACCCGCACTCCCGTAGGACTCGTTGTACTCGGACCAACCCGCGAGCCCGTCGTCGGTGGTCACTTTGAGGAACGAGAAGGTGCGCCAGCCGGCGTCGCAGTGCAGGTCCTCGATCTTGGCGATCTTCATCCGCGCGCCCTCCCTTCGTTCGTCGGCTAACCATTCTGAACACAAGACTCGCGCCGCACGTCCTGTCGTCATTCCCGCGAAAGCGGCAATCCAGTTGTTCGGTCTCTATTCTGGACCCCCGCTTTCGAGCGTGTGAAGCAATCGCCACACGGCCCTCTCGTCGTCATGCCCGCGAACGCGGGCATCCAGTCTTTTCAATAAGTTGTTGGACCCCCGCTTGCGCGGGGTGACGGTGACAGAGGCGCATCGATTGCGGTCACGCGCCTCAGCTTCGAAACGACGGGTCGCGCGCCTCGATCAGCCGGACGTAGGAGTCGAACTCGAGCTTGCCCACCGGCGCCGCGCCCTCGCCCGACAGGAACCGGTCGGTGAGCCGCGCCGACTCCTCGCACACCTCCTCCGAAGGCTCGACCAGGGGCGCGCCGCCGCCTTGCGCCGCGATCTGCACCTCGCAGGCGCGCTGCAGGCGGAACATGAGGATGAATGCCTCCTCAAGCGTCGCCCCGCAGGTCAGCAGCGCGTGGTTGCGCAGGATCATCACCTTCTTGTCGCCCAAGTCGCGCACCAGCCGCGCGCGCTCGTCAAGCTCGAGGCTCGGCCCCTCGTAATCGTGATAGGCGATCCGCCCCCAGAAGCCGGTCGCCGGCATCGACACGGGAAGCAGCCCGCGCGCCTGCGCCGCCACCGCCATGCCGGCGATGGTGTGGACGTGGACCACGCAGGCGACGTCGGCGCGCGCGCCGTGGATGGCGCTGTGGATGACGAACCCGGCCGGGTTGATGCCCCAGTCGCTGTCGCCGACGATGCTGCCGTCGAGGCCGACCTTGACCAGGTTGGACGCGCGCACCTCGTCGTAGCGCAAGCCCCACGGGTTGATCAGGAAGTGCTTGTCCGGCCCCGGCACGCGCAGCGTGATGTGGCCGTAGATGGTCTCGGTCCAGCCGAGATGGTCGGCGATCCGGTAGCAGGCGGCAAGCCGCACCCGCGCCTGCCACTCCGCCGCGCCGATGCCGGGCGGGGTGCGCGGCGAGGTCGGGGCCAAGGTGTCGAGTGCGGTCATGGCGCGCCTCCGCCGGCTGGGGTCGAGGCGGCCATGCTAGCACGCCGCGCCCGCCTTGCGGGAGGGGCTCGATCGGACACGGCCGCCGGCGCCAGCTCGATCGAAAACTCTCGGTTCGCGTCTCCCGCGCGCTGCGTCCCCTGTCACGCAGCGGCCCGCTGGGATATAACAGTGCGGGCTTTGAGCGCGTAACCGGCTGCGAGGTCTGGCGCAGGTCACGTCTTTCGGGGCCCGGGAGGGGGCGTCGGTTGATGGTCGCGCAACGGAAACCGTCGAGGCGGTGGTGGGCGCCGATCGCACTGTGCGTGGTCGGGGTGAGCATCGCGGCCGCGGCTGCGCCGACGGTGAGCGACTGGCTGATGGCCGGGTTCGATCTCCACAACACGCGCCACCAGCCGAACGAGACGATACTGGGGCCCGACACGGTCGGCGGGCTGAAGATCAAATGGGTGGCCAGGCTCGGCGGCAGCGTCTCGGCGACGCCTGCGGTCGACGCGACCTCGGTCTACGTGCCCGATTGGCGGACATGGTGGCTGTCGCCGCACGGCGGCAAGCTCTACCGGATCGACCGCGGCACCGGCAGGATCATCTGGGCGCGCCGGGTCAGCGACTACACTGGGATAGCCGGCGACTTCTCGCGCACCACGCCGATCGTGAGCGGCGACCGCCTGATCCTCGGCAACCAGGCCGGCCGGCTGCTCTGGCCGGGAGTGCCGGGGACCGTGGCGCAGGTGGTCTCGGTGGACAAGGCGACCGGCAACCTGGTCTGGGCGACCAAGGTCGACGACAACCCGGCAAGCATCGTCACCAGCTCTCCGGTCGCGCATGACGGCGTCGTCTATGTCGGCGTCTCCTCGCAAGAGGAACGCCACGCCGCCTTCATTCCCGGCTACGTCTGCTGCACGTTCCGGGGCAGCGTCGTCGCGCTCGACGAGGCGACCGGTGCGATCCTGTGGAAGACCTATACCGTGCCGACGGACGCCGACGGCGAGCCGCTCCCGGGCTACAGCGGCAATGCGGTCTGGGGCAGCTCGCCGGTGGTCGATGTCGAACGGAACCGCCTCTACGTCGGCACCGGCAACAATTACCGGCTGCCGAAGCCGGTTTCCGACTGCATCGCCGGCGCCGGCGACGACGAGGACCAGATCCGAGCGTGCGATCCCGCCGTCGGCATCGACGACGACGGCGACAATTACTTCGATTCCGTGCTCGCGCTCGATCTGGACGACGGCTCGATCAAATGGGGCCGGCGCTTCCGGCCGTACGACGAGTGGGTCGCCTCGTGCCTGTTGCCGGTCCTCTTGAACCCGAACAATTGCTCGAAGCGCCCGGGCGTCGACCACGACTTCGCGCAAGGGCCGGCGCTGCTCGACGGCATCCTCGGCATCGGCCAGAAAAGCGGCGACTACTGGGGACTCGACCCGGAGACCGGCGCCGTCGTCTGGCACGCCAAGGTCGGACCGGGCGGGCTTTACGGCGGCATGGAGTGGGGATCGGCGACCGACGGCGACCGCATCTATGTCGGGGTCGCCAACTTTCCGACCCTTGCGCCCTGGACGCTGTTGGACGGCCGCACGGTGTGGACGGGATTCTGGGCCGCGCTCGACGCACCGACCGGCGAGGTGCTGTGGCAAACGCCGAGCCTCCTTATCGGCGGCGCGCAGGGCGGGATCACCGTCGCCAACGGCGTCATTTACGCGGGCTCCCACGGGCCGACAGTCTTCGCGCCGCACCGATGGCTGTTCCGCGGCCCGACGATGCTCGCGCTCGATGCCGTGACCGGCGAGGTCTTGTGGGACTTCGAGACCGTCGGCTCCGTGATCGGCGCGCCGGCCGTCGTCGACGGTGTCGTCTATTGGGGCGCGGGCTTCGAGAGCCTGGGCCTGGTGCTTGGCGAGCAGCCCGACAACAAGCTCTACGCGTTCGGGCTGGCCGACGACTGAGAGGGCGATTGATCCGCGGGCGCTCGGCGCGCCCTGGGTCGGCCGCCGATGCGGCGGCGCGCGCGCTCAGCTCCGCCGCCAGGCGTTGTACAGGCCGCTGAAGGCTAGCAGGCCGAGCGCCAGCGCCGCGGCATCGACGATGGTCGGCCCGAGGCGGCCGAGCAGGCGGCCGCTGTGCAGGTCGAGGATCACTCGCTCCCACGACACGCCGGGGCCGCCGTGGCGTGCGCGGATGTCGGCGAGCAGCGCCGCCGGCGGCGTCGCGGGCGCCACGTAAGCGGCCGGCAAGGGCGCGTCCGCCCAGCGTGCCAGCGAGGAGTCGGCGGCGTAGGCCGCGCTGCCGCTGACCACCACCACCTGCCCGCCGCCGCCGGCGCCGAGCGCATCGAGCGGGCCGGGCAGCAGGGCCGCGCCCAGCCGCTCGACCATCTCGCCCTCGGGCGTCAGCAGGAACAGCGCTTGGGCGCTGGCGGCGACGATCATGCCGTCGAGCGCCGCGGCGCCGACCAGCGGCCCGGCATCGTCGGCGACGCGGCGCGCGCCGAGATAGAGCGCGTCATCGAGCGAGATCACCCATGCGGCGCCGGCGCGGAACGCGACCGCCTCGGCCGGCGGCGGCAGGCCGTACCACGCCCTCAGCCAGGCGGCGTCGGCCTCAGCGC
>DASWHU010000256.1:0-3360 GCA_036398035.1 Alphaproteobacteria bacterium
GCGGGGCGGAAGTCGACCACCGCCTCGGCGGCGAGCGCGCCGTTCTTGGTCGCGCCGAACGACAGCATGTCGATTCCGGCGCGCCAGGTCAGCTCGGCGGGGGTGCAGCCGAGCCGGCTCACCGCATTGGCGATCCGCGCCCCGTCCATGTGCACGGCCATGCCGTGACGCCGGGCGACGGCACTCAAGCCGGCGACCGAATCGGGGGTGTACACGGTGCCGGCCTCGGTGGCCTCGGTCAGGCTGAGGGTCGCCGGCGCCGATTCATGCTCGCCATGGGCGCCGGTCGCGGCCAGCAGCGCGGCCAGCCGGTCCGCCTCGACGCGGCCGTGGGCGCCGTCGATGCCGACCAGCTTGGCGCCGCCGGTGTAGAACTCGGGCGCGCCGCACTCGTCGACGTTGACGTGCGATTGGGCGTGGCAATAGACCGCGCCATAGGGCGGCGTCAGCTCGGCCAGGCACAGGGCGTTGGCGGCGGTGCCGGTGGCGACCGGGTAGACCGCGAGTTCGGTCTCGAACAGCTCGGCGAAGACCGCCTGCAGGCGCGCGGTCGGCTGGTCGGCGCCATAGGAATGGGCGGCGCCGTGGTTGGCGCGCGCCAGCGCGGCCATGATCTCGGGCGCGACCGGCGCCTCGTTGTCGCTGCGGAAGTTCATGCGCGCTCTCTGCCGGTTCTGGTCAGCCGCCGGTCCGGGCGGGTCGGGTGCGGCTGGCATAAGCGCGCACCTCGCCGGTGGCAAGCCCGAGCCTGCGGAACCGGCGGCGGTCAGCGCTCAGCCGGTGGGCGGTGGTGAGCACCGCCTGGCCGCCGAGCACCGAGGTGATCAGCCAGATCAGCCCCGGCTCCCAGGCGCGCGCGAGGTCGGTGGCGGACGGCTCGGCGCCGAGATCCGGATGCGAGTGGTAGACGCCGATCACGTCGTCGGGCCCGCCGCGCAGGCGCCTCAGCAGCGCGAACTGCACCCGCGGGTCGACCTCGAACGCGCGCCGCGGATCCTCGGCCAGGTTGCGGCTGGCATGGGCCTCGCGCACCAGCACCCGGCCGCGGCGCATCCGCCCCACCAGCAGCCCGCAGCACTCCTCGGGATAGGCGGCCTCGGCGGCATCGACGATGGCCCGCAGGTCGGCCGGCGCGATCACCACGGTCATGGCGCCGGCACCAGCACGATGGTCGCCTCGACCGTGCCGTCGCTGAGGCGTACCACCACCAGGCGCGGGCCCGCGGGCGTGTCCAGGCGCAGCACCAGCCGGTCGCCGGCGGCGGTGGTCTCGACCACGGTGCTGCCGGCGGGGACCGCGACCTCGATGTCGCCGGCGCGCGGCTGCGACATCGCGCCCAGGCGGTTGGCGATGGTCACCCCGATCACCGCCAGGCCGGCTAGGATCAGGGCGCCCATCGCCACCACCAGCACCTTGAGCAGCTGTATAGTCATGCCCGAGCGCAAAAGTCCCGATGACCACGACCGCCCGCGATCCCGCCCGGCCGCGCCCGGTGGCCCATGAGCTGGCCGTGCCCCGGCAGGCGGCGGGGGAGCGGCTCGACCGGTTCCTCGCCGCGCGCATCGAGTCGCTGTCGCGCAGCCGGCTGAAGGCGCTGATCCAGGCCGGCGCGGTGGCGGTCGACGGCGCCCCGGAGAACGACCCGGCGCGCAAGCTGCGCCCCGGCCAGGCGGTGCGCGTGGCGGTGCCCGCGCCGGCGGACGCCGCGCCGCGCGCGCAAGCCATCGCGCTCGACGTGGTCCATGAGGACGCGCACCTGATCGTGATCGACAAGCCGGCCGGGCTGGTCGTCCACCCCGCCCCGGGCAATCCCGACCGCACCCTGGTCAACGCGCTGCTCGCCCATTGCGGCGCGAGCCTCGCCGGGGTCGGCGGCGTGCGCCGGCCGGGCATCGTCCATCGCCTCGACAAGGGCACCAGCGGCCTGATGGTGGTGGCCAAGTCCGACGCCGCGCTCGCCGGGCTCGCCGACCAGTTCGCCCACCGCACCATCCTGCGCGCCTATCGGGCGGTGGTCTGGGGGGTGCCGGCGCCGGCTGCGGGCGTGATCGAGGGCGCGATCGGCCGCAACCCGCGCAACCGCAAGAAGATGGCGGTGGTCGAGCGGGGCGGCAAGCCGGCGCGCACCCGCTACCGCGTCGAGCGCGCCCTCGGCGAGGGCCTCGCCAGCGTGGTGGTGTGCCGGCTCGAGACCGGGCGCACGCACCAGATTCGGGTCCATCTCGCCCATCTCGGCCACGGCGTCATCGGCGATCCGGTCTACGGCCGCGGCCCGGCCCGGCTCAAGCGCGCGGCGCCGGCGGCGGCGCGCTCGTTCCCCCATCAGGCCTTGCACGCTTTCCTGCTCGGCTTCGTCCATCCGCTGACCCGCCAACAGCTGCGATTCGAGGTCGGCCTGCCCGAAGATATCGAAAAGTTGATCGACGCCTTCGGGAAAACGGGGCAAACGCCTTAATTTCGCCCCCTTTCGTCCAAAAAATCGACCCAACTTAAGGCTTTAGTGCGCGTCTGACGCCGCCGAATGCCGTTTGGCAGTGGGCGGCATCGAGTGCTAAAGTATCACCAACCGGCCGGAGGCCTCTCAACTATGGTTGCCATGAATCTTCCCTCGGTCTCGTCGGAGGGCGGGCTGGCGCGGTATCTCGAGGAGATCCGCCGCTTCCCCATGCTCACCTTCGACGAGGAGTACATGCTCGCCCGGCGCTGGCGCGAGCACGGCGACATCGTGGCCGCCCACCGGCTGGTGACCAGCCATTTGCGCCTGGTGGCCAAGATCGCCATGGGCTATCGCGGCTATGGCCTGCCGGTCGGCGAGCTGATCTCGGAAGGCAATGTCGGCATGATGCAGGCGGTCAGGCGCTTCGACCCGGAGCGCGGCTTCCGGCTCGCCACCTACGCCATGTGGTGGATCCGGGCGGCGATCCAGGAGTACATCCTGCACTCCTGGTCGCTGGTCAAGATGGGCACCACCGCCGCCCAGAAGAAGCTGTTCTTCAACCTGCGCAAGCTCAAGGGCCAGCTGCAGGCGATCGACGAGGGCGACCTGCCCCAGGAGACCGTGACCGAGATCGCGCGCCGCCTCGATGTGCCCGAGGCCGAGGTGGTGAACATGAACCGCCGCATGGCCAGCCCCGACCATTCGCTGAATGCGCCGCTCAGGGTCGACGGCGACGGCGAGTGGATCGACTGGCTGGTCGAGCAGGAGGACGACCAGGAGTCGCGCCTCGCCGAGAGCGAGGAGCTCGGCCAGCGCCGGGCCATGCTCGAGGTGGCGATGGGCCGGCTGAACGACCGCGAGCGCCACATCTTCACCGAGCGGCGCCTGCGCGAGGACCCGAAGACGCTCGAGGAGCTGAGCCA
>DASWHU010000257.1:0-2618 GCA_036398035.1 Alphaproteobacteria bacterium
GGATCGAGGCTGAAGCCCGAGCCGCGGTTGTGGAACATCACGCCGGCCTTCGGGCTCATCAGCCCGGTGCCGTAGGAGTGGAACAGCGAGTTGATGAACGAGACCGCGTTGCGCTCGCGATCGACCACGGTGAGATAGACCGTGTCGCGGTGCGCGACCTCGCCCGGCGGCGGCATGTCGCGGAGCGCGCGGTCGGGGCAGATGAGCGCGCGCAAGGCCTCGGCGTAGCCCGCCGACAACAGTTTCTTGACCGGCACCTCGGCGTGGTCGGGGTCGGCGAGCAAGGTCAGCCGGTCGCGGTAGGCGAGCCGGGTCGCCTCGGCCTCGAGGTGCAGGCGCTCGGCCCCCAGCGGGTCGAGCTTGCCGAGCTCGAAGCCCGAGAGGATGTTGAGCATCATCAGGGCGATGATGCCCTGGCCGTTGGGCGGGCACTCCCACACCGTGAGGCCGCGGTAGTCGGTCGAGATCGGCTCGACGTAGTCGGCGCGCGCGGCGGCGAAGTCGTCCATCGTGTGCAGCCCGCCGACGCTCCGCAGGTAGCTGACCATGTCGTCTGCGATCGCGCCGGTGTAGAAGGCGTCGCGCCCGCCTTCGGCGATCGCCTCAAGGGTGTCGGCGAGCGCCGGCTGGCGGTGGATCTCGCCCGCCGTCAGCGGGCGCTGCTTGGCCAGGAACACGGCGCGCGCGTTGGGGTCGGCGGCGAGCTTGTCGTACTCGCGCGCCCACACATGCGCCACCACCTCGTGCACCGGGTAGCCGTCGCGGGCGAACCTGATCGCGGGCTCCAGCAGGCGGTCGAGACCGAGCCGGCCGTGGTCGTCGGACAGCTTCTCCCAGGCGGCGACAGCTCCCGGCACGGTCACCGCGTGCGGCGAGCGGAAGCCGATCTCGCTTAAGCCTCGCGCGCGCAGCGCCTCCGCCGTCGCCGCCTGCGGCGCGCGCCCCGAGCCGTTGAGCGCGATCACCCGCCCCTGGCCCTTGAGCATGTAGAGCGCGAACACGTCGCCGCCGATGCCGGTCGAGTGCGGCTCGACCACGGCGAGGACCGCCGCCGCGGAAATCGCCGCGTCCATCGCGTTGCCGCCGGCGCGCAACGTCTCCAGCGCGACCATGGTCGCGGCCGGGTGCGAGGTCGCGGCCATGGCGTTGAACGCGTGCACGGCCGAGCGGCCGGGAAAGTGGAGGTCGCGCATCAGATCACCCCAGTAGCGTGGTCGGCGGGTGCGGCCCGCCTTCTAGTAGCGGCGGCGCGCCCCTGCGGCAAGCCCCGCTTTGGCGTTCAATCGACGGCGGCCGGCCCTATAGTGCGCGGGCACAGGCCAGGGAGGGAGCGATGACCGTCACGGTGGCACTGCTGGGGACCGGGCTGATGGGCGCGCCGATGGCGCGCAACATCGCCAAGGCGGGCTTCGGGCTTAGCGTCTGGAACCGCACCCGCGCCAAGGCCGAAGCGCTGGCCGACGCCGGGGCGGCGGTCGCCGACAGCGCCGCCGAGGCGGTGCGCGCGGCCGACCTGGTGATCACCATGCTCGAGACCGGGCCGGTGGTGCGCCAGGTGCTGTTCGCGGGCGGCGTCGCCGACGCGATGCGCACCGGCGCGCTGGTCGCCGACATGAGCTCGATCCCGCCGCGCATGGCGCGCGAGCACGCCGAGCGCCTGGCCGGCCTCGGCATCGGCCATCTCGACGCGCCGGTCTCGGGCGGCGTGCGCGGGGCCGAGAAGGCGACGCTCGCGATCATGGTCGGCGGCGACGAGACGACCTTCCGGCGCGCGGCGCCGGTGCTCGAGGCGATGGGCCGCGCGACCCTGGTCGGCCCGCCCGGCGCCGGCCAGCTCGCCAAGCTGACCAACCAGACCATCGTCGCGGTGACGATTGCCGCGGTCGCCGAGGGCCTGCTGCTGGCGGCCGCGGGCGGCGCCGACCCCAAGGCGGTGCAGGCCGCGCTCGCCGGCGGCTTCGCCGACTCGATCATCCTCCAGAACCACGGCAGCAACATGATCGCGCGCCGGTTCCTGCCCGGCGGCCGGGCCGAGGTGCAGCTCAAGGACCTCGACACCATCCACGACACCGCCGCCGAGCTCGGGCTGACCCTGCCCGCGGCCGAATGCGTGCGCGGGCTGTTCCGCGACCTGGTCGCGGCCGGCGACGGCGCGGTCGACCACTGCGGGGTGCTGTTGCAGGAGGAGCGGATCAACGCCCCGGCGCGCCTCGGCGCCGGCCCCGACATCCGCCCCGATTAGCGGCCCCGGCCGTGCGGCGGCGGCGCCGGTCGCCATGAGGGCAGTCCTCCTCGTCGCCGCCCTCGCCGTGACGGCTCTCGCGGGCGCGGCGAGGTCCGGTGACGCCGCCGGCACTATCTCGGCCGCCGTAGACGGCGAGGCGCGCGGCTGGGTGGTCGCGGCCGGCGACAGCGGCTGGCGGCCCGCCGACGGCATGATCGCGCTGACCATCGTCGGCCACGCCGAGCCTGCCGCCGGCACGATCATGCTCGAGCTGACCCTGACCGAGCTCGCGGGCGACGCCGCACGCCTGTTCGGCACCGAGGCGATGCTGGTCGCCCAGGACATCACCTACGTCCCGGGCAGCGGCGTCCCGCCCTACGCCAGCGCCGCCGGC
>DASWHU010000258.1:0-2421 GCA_036398035.1 Alphaproteobacteria bacterium
GACGCAGGCGGGCGGACGGCGTTGATCTGGGCAGCGTTTCATGACCATGCGCACATGCTCGAATTTCTGCTCGCTCGCGGCGCCGACGTCAATGCACAGGACGCGCATGGCCGCACCGCGCTGATCTGGGCCGCGACCGCCGGGCGGGCCGAGGCCGCGCGGGCGCTGCTCGCGGCCGGCGCAGACCCCGGCCATCGCGACCGGGACGGGCTCGGCGCGCGCGACTGGGCGGAGCGGGGCGGCCACGCCGGGCTCGCCGGCCTGCTCGCCGGCGCCGCCGCGGACTAGCCGGCGCCGCGAGGCGACCGGTGTCCGGGCCCGAGTCCTGGATCGCGCTGGCGGCGGCGATCGCGCTCGATGCCTATCTCGGCGCGTCGCTGGGCGCCGGCGCCGGCCGCTGGCACCCCAAGGCGCTGATCGGGCGCACGCTCGCCTGGTCGGAGGCGCGCCTCAACCGCCCGCACCGGAGCGCCCGCGACCGCCGGTTGCGCGGCGCGCTGGCGCTCGCGGCAGCGGTGATCGCCGCCGTCGTCGCCGGGGCGGCGCTGGCCGGGCTGGCGCGGGCGGCACCGATCGTGTGGGTGCCGCTCGCGCTGCTCGCCTGCGCGCTCATCGACCTGCGCACCGAGCACGAGGATGCGCGCGCACTGGCCGCGGCGCTGGCGAGCGGCGACGGCGCCGCCGCGCACGCCCGGCTCGCCCGCCTCAGCGCCCGCGACCCGGCCGCGCTCGATGCCTACGGCGTCGCCCGCGCCGGCATCGAGGGCGTGCTCGCGCGCTTCGCGTCAGGCTGGCTCGGCCCGGTGGCGGCGTGGGCGGCGCTCGGCCCGGCCGGGCTGCTCGGCTACTGGGTGGTGGCGGTCGCGGGCGAGCGGCTCGGCGGGCGGGCGCAGCGGCTGGCCGACTTCGGCGCCGCGTCGCGGGCCGCAGCGCGCGGCCTCGCCACCGTCACCGACCGGCTCGCCGGCCTGGTGCTGGTCGCGGGCGCGGTGCCGTCTGCGGGCGCCGATGCCGCCGCCGCCTGGCGCACCGTGCGCGGGCAGCGCGCGGCCTGGACCGTCGCCGCCGCCGCCGGCGCGCTCGGCCTCGCCCTCGGCGGCCCGCGCCGCTACCCCGCGCGCACGGTCCAGGCGCCGTGGATCGGCGCCGGCCGGGCGCGGGCGGGCGCCGACGATATCCTCGGCGCGCTCGCCCTGGTGCGCGCGGGCGCGCTGGTCAGCTTCGCGCTGGTGGTGCTCGCCGCCGCCGCCAGCGCCGCCTGAGCCGCGCCCTACTTGGCCGAGTCGAGCGCGGCGAGCAGGCCGTTGGTCGCCGGGTTGGTCACCCGCCGGTCGATCAGGATGTTGCGCGCGCTCACCGCCCGGCCGTAATAGGCCTGGTTGTAGTCGGTGTCGGGGCCGATCCAGCCGCCGTCGAGGGCGACCCCGCCATAGAGGCCCTGGCTGCGCGCGAACGCATAGATGTCGGCACCGAGGTTGAGCGTGGTCGCGCCCTGGACGCCGGCGCCGATCAGGCCGACCGAAAGCCCGGCGTTGCCGCCGAGCTTGGCGTTGCCCGAGGCGAGCCGCTCGAGCGCGCCGTCGGTCATCACCAGCATCAGCACCTCGGACTTCTGGGCGCCGATCTGAAGGCCGAAGCTCGCCTCGCCGATCAGGCAGAACGACGGCGCCGACCAGGCGCCGTCCGGGCCGCTGCGCGCGACCATCAGGCACTGGCCGCCGGCGCCGCCGACCACGAACCCGGCCTTGAGGAAGTCGGGCACCAGGACCACCGCCTTGGCGCGCTTGTAGGCGCTGTTGAAGTCCTGCCAATCGGGATCGACCAGCATCGCGCGGACCATCGAGGTCGCGTCGTCGACCAGCTTCTGGGCATCGTTGGCGGCCGCCGGGCTGAGCGGCAGCGCCATCAGGGAGGCGCAGATCAGCAGCGCCGCGGCAGGCGCGCGGGCGCGGTCATAATGCGTGCGCATGATATCTCCGGGAGTTGTCTTGGGGAGGGGAGGTGTGCAGGCACGGGCCTGAGTCTAACAGACGGCGAGTCGTCAACGCGAGCCCGCGATGCGGTTAGTGCTGGCTGAATTAGGACACCCAGGCTAGGGGATTAGGACACTTGGGATTCCTGGTTGGCCTCGACCAGCCTCCTAAATTCATCCTTGCGGCCCGCGATCTGATCGTTCAGCTCCATCAACTCGTGCAGGACCGCAGTGAAGCTGAGATGCAGAGAGAACACGATCCACGCGGCAATCCCTGCAACGATATAGATGGTCGGAACGTCCTGCCAAACCGCGATACCCACGCCGGCAGCCAATACCCCCGCCAGCGCCCAGAACTGCCACACTCGCCCACTGAATGCGATCCGCTCTTGCAGGCTGTCCGCCTCTAGCGCAGAGGGGCTTCTGTCAGTCATGCCCGTCCTCCATCG
>DASWHU010000259.1:0-3631 GCA_036398035.1 Alphaproteobacteria bacterium
GGGCGGCGGCGGAACATGCGCCACAGCACGAACAGGGTGAAGGCGGCATGCACCGCGGCGGTGAAGGCGAAGATCACCGCGCTCCCCCACGGCCCGATCAGCGCCGCCGCCAGCACCGGGCCGAGGGTGGCGCCAATGCCGTAGGCGAGCAGCAGCCCGCCGGCAGCCTCGGTGAACTCGGCCGGGCCGATGAAGTCGTTGGCGTGGGCGACGCTGATCGCATAGAGCGGCAGCGCGAAGCCGCCGAACAGGAAGCCGCCGATCAGCACCGCCGCTTCGGGCGTCACCGCCGGAATGGCGTAGCCCAGGCGCACGACCACCAGCATCGCCCCGGCGAGGCACGACAACAGCGACAGCGCCAGGATCACGCCGCGCCGGTCGCGGTGGTCCGACAGCCGCCCGAACGGCCACTGCAGCAGCGCGCCGCCGACGATCACCGCCGACATGAACAGCGCGATGCCGCGGGTGTCGAGTCCGGCGTCCTGGGCGAACACCGAGCCGAGCGCCCAGAACGGCCCGTTGGCCACGCCGACCGCGAAGCAGCCGACCACGCCCACCGGCGAGGCGCGGTAGAGGCGGCGCAGCCTGAGCTTGGCAGAGGCGATCGGTGCCGGCTGCACCGCGGTGGTCATCGCCACCGGCAGCGCCGCCAGCGACACCAGCACCGAGCCGACGCAGAACAGCTGGAAGGCGGACGGCTGGAACAGCATCAGCAGCAGCTGGCCGCCGGTCAGCGCCGTCAGGTTGACCACCGTGTACACCGACAGCACCAGGCCGCGATTGGCGTTGGTCGCGCGCTCGTTGAGCCAGCTCTCGATGACCATGTAGACGCCGGCCATGCAGAAGCCGGTGATCGCGCGCAGCACCAGCCACGGCACCGGCGCGACCGCGAGCAGGTGCAGGAGCGGCGCCGCCGACGCCGCCGCGGTCAGCGCGACGAACGAGCGGATGTGGCCGACCCGGCGGACGATGTAGGGGACCAGCAGGCAGGCGGCGGCGAAGCCGCCGAAATAGGCCGAGCCGATGGCGCCGATCACCGGCCCCGGGAACGCCTCGATGTTGGCGCGCAAGGGGATCAGCGTGCCCAACAGCCCGTTGCCGAGCAGCAGGATCGCGGTCGCGAGCAACAGGGCCGCGATCGGGCCGAAGGTCTTGGTCATCGGCGGCGCGCGCGGGCGCGGATCAGACGGTGGCGATGGCAGTCGCCGGCGAGCCGACCGCGCCCGGCAACCTGAGCGGCGGCGCGGTGAGCAGGAAGCGGTTGCGTTGGTGCACGCGCAGCCAGCGCGCGAGCTCGCCCAAATGGAACAGCTCGCCGAGATGGATGCCGAGCTTGAACAGGCAGTGCTGGTGCAGCGGCAGCGCGGCGTGGCGGCCCGGCCGGTCCGGCGGCCGCGACGGGCTGCCCTCGACCGCGTAGTTGTCGGCGATCAGCACCGCGAGCCCTGAGTCGGTGATCCACTGCAACAGCCGCTGGTCGCGCCCGTCGAGCACCGCGCAGGACTGCTGCAGCCTGGCGCCGTCGGGGTCGCGGTTCATGTCCAGGATCAGGTCGGCGAAGCCGGTGTACAGGCACACCATGTCGCCCGCCTCGACCACCACGCCGTCGGCGTCGCAGATCGCCATCAGCCGGTCGTAGCCGATCCATTCGCGCGCCCGCCCGACATGGCGCTCGAGGTCGATCATCACGCCGCGGCCCTGGACGCCGTGGGCGGCCATGTTCTCGATGCCGAGGCGGCGCGCGTGCACGCCGGCGAGCGCGGGGCCGCCGGCGGCCGCGTCCTCGGGCGGGCCGAGCACGTGCTCGCCGCCGCGCCAGCCGTTGTAGAACACCGGCTCGGCCTCGCCGTCGCCGTCGGCGTCGAACGCCTGGCCGACGTGGCACAGGCTGTCGAACTGGGTCGAGTACTGGAGCGTGAGCAGCACGGTGTCGTCGCACACCACGTCGATGTGGTCGGGGTTCTCGAGCGCGAACGGGTACAGGTAGTTGGCGCGCCCGGCGCGCAAGGTGGCCGCCAGCCTGGGCGGGTGGCGGCGCGGGTTGAGCACGTTGCCGCCCGGAAAGTCGAGCGGCAGGCTGAGGCAGAACGTGCGCCCCTCACGGACCTCGGCGACGCCCGCACGCACCTTCTCGGGCGTGATCAGGTTGAGCCGGCCGAGCTGGTCGTCGGCGCCGAACTCGCCCCAGTTCGAGCCGTCGGGACGGCGCGTCCAGCGCGCGCTCATGACGCCGGCCCGTCGGTGAACGCGACCTCGACCACGCCCAGCGGGCCGAACCGCCCCTCGCCACGGTCGCCGGCCTTGGCCCAGCCGAGGCCCGAGCAGGTGCTGCCGGTGGTTACCAGCTCGCCCTCGGCCAAGCCGCCGCCACGCCCCGCCAGGTGGTTGGCGAGCCAGGTCAGCGCGGCCAGCGGATGGCCGAGCACGTTGCGCCCGGCGCCGGCGGCGACCGATTCGCCGTTGAGCCTGAGCTCGGTCTCGACCGCCGCCAGGTCGTGGCGGCGCCAGTCGGTGACCGCCTGCCCCAGCACCAGCGCGCCGTGACAGCCGTTGTCGGCGATCAGCTGCAGGCCGCCGGCCGCGAGCCAGTCGTGATAGCGCGAATCGACGATCTCGATCGCGGGATGGAGCGCGGCGACGGCCTCGGCCACCGCTGCCTGGTCGAAGGGTGCGTCCCCGGCGGTGAGGTCGCGGCCGATGCGGAACGCGAACTCAACCTCGAGCCCGCGCATGAACATGAGTCCGGCGGGGATGCGCGCCGGGCTGTGGTAGGTCGAGCGCGCGAGCAGCCGGCCGGCGAACGGCGAGCCGACCTTGAGCATCTCCTGCGCCATGCGGCTGGTGGCGCCGATCTTCCAGCCCGCCGGCTCGGCCCCGAGTTGGGCAATGAGCGCGTCCTGGATGCGATAGGCATCCGCCTCGCTCGCCGGGCGTGCGTCCTCGGGCAGGGCGTCGAGCCGGCGGCGGTCGCCGAGCGCGCCGGCGAGCGCCGCCGCGGCGCGCTCGACTTCGCTGCGATTCATGCCTATCTCCCTGTCATGTCCCCGGCCTATTCAACAGCATGGCCGAAGGCGCGGCAATGAGCCTCTCGGAGCCCGCGCCCGGCCCGAAAATCGACCCGCAAACAACAACTTGTGACCAATTGCCGGTAGCGGGCCATGGCCGCTTGTATTATAGATTTGCTGAAACTAACTATTGCGGCGGCGGCGGGTCGCGCTGCCGGGAGGGGGCATTCGCGACAGCCGCAGCCCGCCCGGCCGACTGCCCGGTGCCGACCTAACGTCTCGAACGCCTGCGCGGAACCGGCCTCGCATGGACGCGCGAGGTAATTCTGCAGGCCCGCTCAAGGGCCGGAGGTCACGGCACCGCCCGTCGACAGGGAATCATGGCACTCAGCGTCGCCCACGCCCACGCTCATCCGCCCGAGCCGACCACTGACACGACCGTCGAGTCGGTGGTGATCCGCTTCGCCGGCGACTCCGGCGACGGCATGCAGCTCACCGGCAGCCAGTTCACGCTGGCGACCGCCATCCAGGGCAACGACCTCGCCACCTTCCCCGACTTCCCGGCCGAGATTCGCGCCCCCGCCGGCACCACCTTCGGCGTGTCCGCGTTCCAGATCAACTTCTCG
>DASWHU010000260.1:0-3659 GCA_036398035.1 Alphaproteobacteria bacterium
GCTTTCAGCGCGGCGGTGAGCGTGCCGTCGTCGAGATAGTCGAGCTCGCCGCCCACGGGCACGCCGTGGGCGAGGCGGGTGACCGCAACCCCGCTGCCCGCGAGGCGCTCGGCGACGTAATGGGCGGTGGTCTGGCCGTCGACGGTGGCCGACAGCGCCAGGATCACCTCGACGACCTCGGGGGCGGCGGCGCGCGCGACCAGGGCCGAGATGTTGAGGTCCTCGGGCCCGATGCCGTCGAGCGGCGACAGCAGGCCGCCGAGCACGTGGTAGCGGCCGCGGAAGGCGCCGGCGCGCTCGAGTGCCCACACCTCCGCGACGCCCTCGACCACGCACAACAGCGACGCATCGCGCTTGGGGTCGGCGCAGATCGCGCACGGGTCGGTCGAATCGAGATTGCCGCAGGCCGCGCACGGCCGCACCGTCCGGTCGGCCGCGGCCAGCGCCTCGGCGAGCGGGCGCAGCAGCGACTCGCGCTTGGCCAGCAACGCCAGCGCCGCGCGCCGCCCCGAGCGCGGCCCGAGCCCGGGCAGGCGCGCCAGCGCCTGGATCAGCCGCTCGATCTCGGCCCCGGCCACGAACGAACGTCAACCAAGCGGTTCAAAACAGCTTCAGGCCCGGCGGCAGCGGCAGCCCGCCGGTGACCTTGCGCATCTCCTCGCCGGCCAGCGCCTCGACCTTGGCCTTGGCCTCGGCGCAGGCCGCGACCACCAGGTCCTCGAGCACCTCGACCTCGTCGGCGCGGGCGAGCGAGGGGTCGACGCGGAGACGTTTCAGCTCGCCCTTGCCGTTCATGGTCGCCACCACCAGGCCGCCGCCGGCGCGGCCCTCGACCTCGATCTCGGCGAGCTTCTGCTGCATCTCCTCGATGCGCCCCTGCATCGCCTGCGCCTGCTTCAACAGGTTGCCGAGGCTCATCACGGGCCTCTCAGTCCTCGCTCCGCTCGGGGCCTGAGCGCACGGCGCGGATGCTGGCGCCCGGGAAGCGCTCGATGATGCTCTGCACCAGCGGGTCGCGGGCGGCCTCCGCGCGCAGCTCCTCGGCGCCGGCGGCGCGCGCTTCGGCGAGAGTCGGCGCGCCGGGCTCGTTGGACACCGCCACCACCCAGCGCCGCCCGGTCCAGTCGCCGAGCCGCTGGCTGACCGCCGAGGCGAGGTTCGCCGGCGCCGCCGCGGCCGGCCGCCACTCGATGCGCCCGGGCTCGAAGCCGACCAGGTGGACGTCGGCGGCGAGATGGGCGGCGAGCATCGCCTCGCGGCGGTCGGCGAACAGCGCCACCACCGCCTCGAAGGTCTCGGGCAGCGCCGCGCGCTCGGGCGCGCGCGCCGGTGCCGGCTCGGCGAGCGGCGCAGCGGCCGCCGCCCGGGGTCGTGCCGGGCGCGCCGAGGCGCCGCCGCCGGACGGCGGCCGGCCTCGATCCGGGCCGGGAGCGGGCGCGGCCTCGCCCGCCTGCAGCGTGCGCACCAAATCGGCCGGCGTCGGCAGGTCGGCGGCATGGGCAAGGCGCACCAGCACCATCTCCGCCGCCTCCAGCGGCTGCGGCGCCGCCTGCGCCTCGCGCAGGCCCTTGAGCAGCACCTGCCAGGCGCGGGCGAGCTCGGGCACGCCGAGCGCCTCGGCCATCGCCCGGCCGCGCACGCGCTCGGCCTCGGGCAGGCCCGGGTCGGCGGCGGCCTCGGGCGTGACCGCGACCCGGGTCAGCCAGTGGGTCAGCTCCAGCAGGTCCTGGAGCACGGTCACCGGGTCGGCGCCGGCGCGGTACTGCTCGCCGAGCAGGTCGAGCGCCGTTGCCAGCCGGCCGCCGAGCACCGCCTCGAACAGGTCGAACACGCGCACCCGGTCGGCGAGCCCCAGCATCTCGCGCACCTGGCTCGCCTGCACCGGCCCCGGCGCGGCGTCGCCGATCGCCTGGTCGAGCATCGACAGCCCGTCGCGCACCGAGCCGTCGGCGGCGCGCGCGATCAGCGCCAGCGCGCCGTCCTCGACCTCGGCGCCCTCCTTGGCGGCGATCGCGGCCAGGTGGCCGGCGAGCACCTCGGCATCGACCCGGCGCAGGTCGAAGCGCTGGCAGCGCGACAGCACGGTGACCGGGATCTTGCGCGGCTCGGTGGTCGCGAACACGAACTTCACATGCGCCGGCGGCTCCTCGAGGGTCTTCAACAGGGCGTTGAACGCCGGCACCGACAACATGTGGATCTCGTCGATGATGTAGACCTTGAACCGGCCGATAGCCGGCGCATAGCGGACCCGGTCGATGAGGTCGCGCATGTTTTCGACGCCGGTGTGGCTGGCGGCATCCATCTCGAGCACGTCGACGTGGCGGTCCTCGGCGATCGCCCGGCAGTCGTCGCAGCGCCCGCACGGCTCGGCGACCGGCGCCTGGTACGAGCCGTCGGGGCCGGTGCAGTTGAGCGCGCGGGCGATGATGCGCGCGGTCGTGGTCTTGCCGATGCCGCGCACGCCGGTGAGCAGGAAGGCATGCGCGATCCGCCCGGTGGCGAAGGCGTTGGCGAGGGTGCGCACCATCACCTCCTGGCCGACCAGGTCGGCGAGCAGCGCCGGGCGGTACTTGCGCGCGAGCACGCGATAGCCGCCCTCGGCGGCGGGCACCTCGCTCGTGGCTGTGGACTCGGGGCGGTCGTTCATCGGGGCGCTGGCACGGGCATCGGACTCGGGTGGGAGACCGGACCACGACCCGGGCCTCACTCGTTACGGCTGCTTCCTTCCGGACCTGACCGGGTTGGCGAGCGGCCCGTCCGCGGCCGGCCTCCCGGGCGCACTATCGGCCATCGCCCCGCCCGGGGCAAGCCGGCCGGCGAGCCAGGGGCGGGCACGCGGCCTTCGGTCGGTCACGCGATTCGAGTTTGGGCTCGCGGAGCCGCGAAGGACGCGGAGGAGGGTTGAAACACAGAGGACTCAGAGGACACAGAGGCCCAGGACGTATCTCCGTCGTCATTCCCGCGAAAGCGGGAATCCAGATTTTCCCTGAGTTGCTGGACCCCCGCTTGCGCGGGTGTGACGGGCCCATCGGCGTCCGTCTCAGGATCGAAGGCGGGAACACAGGGACTGCGGCGCGGCTGGCGCGCCCTCCGCGTCCTCCGCGGCTCCGCGTGCCAAACCTTCTCGCTGGCGCTCGGGCGGGGTGTTCGGCGGGCGGGCTGGGATATAATGCGCCGCCCCAGACGTGGATTCACGTGATGCCCACGAGCAACTTCTACAGCGGCATGCCGCTCGCGCGCGACGAGGCGCTGCGCCGCGACGCCGCCGCGCTCGCCCGCCTCTGCGCCGACCCCAACAGCCGCGTGCTCGCGGTGTGGCGCACCCGCCACCAGGTGACCGGCACCGATGCCCCGCGCCCGGTCTGGCACAGCGGCGCGCCCGCGCTCTCGCTGCTCGCCGAAAGCGAGACCTGGACGCTGTTGGGAGTGGCCGGCGGCATCGCCCATTTCGCCGTCGACGTCTCGCATATCGAGGAGCCCGAGGCGGCGCCGCCCTTGGCCGGGCGCGGCAGCTTCGTCGACCTGCGCAGCATCGGCCCGCTGCTGTCGCGCGCCGAGGGCTCGGTGATGGCGTATGCGCGCGGGCTGCTCTACTGGCACGCCCGCCACCGCTTCTGCGGGGTGTGCGGCAGCGCCACCGAGAGCATCCACGGCGGCCA
>DASWHU010000261.1:0-17460 GCA_036398035.1 Alphaproteobacteria bacterium
CGGCGCATATCGATCACCGCGCCGCCCCACAGCACGTTGTCGACCGCGATCAGCCCGCCCGGGCGCAGCAGCACCAGGATCTGCTCCCAGTAGCGCGGATAGTTCGACTTGTCGGCATCGAGGAAGGCGAAGTCGTAGGACCCGGCCTCGCCGGCCGCGATCAGGCGGTCGAGCGTCTTGACCGCATCGCCGAGGCGCAGGTCGATGCGCGCCGCCACCCCGGCCTCGGCCCAGGCGCGGCGCGCGACCGCGGCCGTCTCCGCGTCCTTGTCGAGCGCGACCACGCGGCCGTCCGCGGGCAGCGCCATGGCGACCGCGAGCGCGCTGTAGCCGGTGAACACGCCGATCTCGAGGCAGCGGCGGGCATCGATCAGCTCGACCAGCAGCGCCAACAGCTGCGCCTCCTCGGGCGGCACCTGCATCAGCGCCATCGGCACGCTCTCGGTCTCGGCGCGCAGCCGGCGCTGGACCTCGCTCTCGCGCAGCGACACCTCGAGCAGGTAGTCGTAGACCTCAGGCGTCAGGCTGATCGACTTCATCCTGGTGTTCTTGCGCGCCATGGCGGCATCCTGCGTGCGGCGTGGGAACAGCGATACTGCGGTGGACGCTCCGGCCGGGCGCCCTCGGACTGGATCGGTTCGGACTATGCGGGAGAGGCGGGCGGTGGGCAACGGTCACGACACGGGCTTGCGCAAGGGGCTCACGCATTACGGCGATGCCGGGTTCTCGCTGTTCCTGCGCAAGAGCTTCGCCAAGGCGATGGGCTATTCGGACGCCGACCTCGACCGCCCGGTGGTCGGCATCACCAACACCGCCAGCGGCTTCAACAACTGCCATCAGACAGTTCCGGCGCTGATCGAGGCGGTCAAGCGCGGCGTGATGTATGGCGGCGGCCTGCCGGTCGAGTTCCCGACCATCTCGCTCGGCGAGCCGTACCTCGCGCCGACCAGCATGCTGTTCCGCAACCTGATGTCGATCGACACCGAGGAGATGATCCGCGCCCACCCGCTCGACGCGGTGGTGCTGGTCGGCGGCTGCGACAAGACCGTGCCGGCGCAGCTGATGGCGGCGGCGAGCGCGAACCTTCCCGCGATCTCGCTGGTGACCGGGCCGATGATGACCTCGAGCTGGCGCGGCGAGCGGCTCGGCGCGTGCACCGACTGCCGCCGCCAGTGGGGCCGCTTCCGCGCCGGCGAGCTCGATGAGGCCGAGATCGCCGAGGTCGGCGGCACCTTGTCGACCACCGCCGGCACCTGCATGGTCATGGGCACCGCCAGCACGATCGCGCTGATGACCGAAGCGCTCGGCATGATGCTTGCGGGCGGCGCCGCGATCCCGGCGGTCAACGCCGAGCGCCTGCGGCTCGCCGAGGCCACCGGCGCGCGCGCGGTGGCGATGGCGGGCGAGGGGCTGGTGCCGTCGCGCATCCTGACCCCGGCGGCGTTCGCCAACGCCTTCCGCGTCCTGCTCGCGATCGGCGGCTCGACCAACGGGCTGATTCACATGACCGCGATCGCCGGGCGCGCCGGCATCGCCGTCGACCTTGACGGTATCGACCGCATGGGGCGCGAGACGCCGGTCCTGGTCGACCTCAAGCCGTCGGGCGCGCACTACATGGAGGACCTGTACAAGGCGGGCGGGCTGGCGCCGATCCTGCGCGAGCTCAGGCCGCTCCTGAACCTCGACTGCCTGACGGTGAGCGGGCGGACGCTCGGTGCCGAGCTCGACGCCGGGCCGCCGGCCTGGCCGCAGACCGTGGTGCGCCCGTTCGCCGAGCCGCTGGCGCGCGAGGGCGGCATCGCCGTGCTGCGCGGCAACCTGGCGCCGGACGGCGCGATCATCAAGCAATCGGCGGCCTCGCCCGCGCTGCTCACGCACGAGGGCCGGGCGGTGGTGTTCGACGGCCTCGACGACCTCGCCCGGCGGATCGACGACGACGCGCTCGAGGTCGCGCCCGAGGACGTGCTCGTGCTGCGCAACGCCGGCCCCAAGGGCGCCCCGGGCATGCCCGAGTCGGGCTACGTCCCGATCCCGCGCAAGCTCGCCCGCGCCGGGGTCAAGGACATGGTGCGCATCTCGGACGCGCGCATGAGCGGCACCGCATTCGGCGCCATCGTCCTGCACGTCGCGCCCGAGGCGGCAGTCGGCGGGCCGCTGGCGCTGGTCGAGACCGGCGACCGCATCCGCCTCGACGTGCCCCGGCGCGCGCTCGCGCTGCTCGTCGATGAAGAAACGCTGGCTGCCCGCCGCGCCGCCTGGCGGCCGCCCGCGCCGCATCCCGGCGCGGAGCGCGGCTGGCTCAAGCTCCACCTCGACCAGGTCGGCCAGGCCGACACCGGCTGCGATCTCGACGTCCTCAGGCCGCCGCCGACCGCGACGACGCCGTAAGGCAGCGGCTTACAGCGTGCCGGCGCGCTTCTCGGCGGTGGCGTCGAAGGTCAGCTCGACCTGCACGCCGTCGGGGTCGTGGAGGAAGAACTGGCGGATGGTCGAGTTGGGCGGCGCCGCCTCCTCGAAGGCGATGCGGTGCTTGGCGAGCGTCTTGCGCATCCCTGTCATGTTCTGCGCGCGCAGGGCGAAGTGGTCGAACGGCTGGGTATTGCCGTCGCCGCGCTCGCGGCTGTCCATCACCACTAGGTGCACCACCGCCCGCTCGCCGAGCGTGAGCCAGGCGCCGTCGAATGGGAAGTCAGGCCTGAAGTCGGCCTCCTCGAGGCCCAGCACCCCGATGTAGAAGTCGCGGGACGCCTGCAGGTCCTTGGTCACGACGGTGACGTGATCGAGTGCGGTCGCGGGCATGTCTGACACCTCCGAAAACGTGCCGATCATGTCACAACAGGCCGCGCGCCGCCAGATTCGCCATCAGCGCGCCGACGCCGAAGGTCCACGGCTCGGCCTGGTGGCAATAGGTGACCCGGTTGATCAGCGCGCCGAGCGGCGGCGTGGCGATGACCACCACGTCACCCGGGGCGTGGGTGAAGCCGCGGCCGGGCTCGGTGCGGTCCTTGGTCGGCGCGAACATGGTGCCGGTCAGCAGCACCAGGCCGTCGGGATACTGGTGGTCGCGGTTGATGGTCTGCGCGACCAGGTCCCGGGGCGCGCGGCTGATCAGCGCCATCGACGACGAGCCGACCAGCGAGAACTGGTCCTCGCCCTCGACCGCCAGGCTGATCTCGACACCCGTGAGGTCGTCGAGGCCGAAGGTCGTGTCGAACAGGCGGATGAACGGGCCGATCGCGCAGGACGCGTTGTTGTCCTTGGCGCGCCCGAGCAGCAGCGCACTCCGCCCCTCGACGTCGCGCAAATTGACGTCGTTGCCGAGGGTGGCGCCGACGATCTCGCCGCGGGCATTGACCACCAGCACCGCCTCGGGCTCGGGGTTGTTCCAGGTCGAGTGCTCGGGGATGCCGATCTCGGCGCCGACGCCGACCGCCGACATCGGCTGCGCCTTGGTGAAGATCTCGGCGTCGGGGCCGATGCCGACCTCGAGATAGGGCGACCACAGGTCGCGCCGGATCAGCGACTCCTTGAGCCGCATCGCCTCGTCCGAGCCCGGCCTGATGCCGGTCAGGCTGGTGCCGATCTCCTTGGCGATCGAGCCGCGGATCGCCTCGGCCTGGTCGGGGTCGCCCTTGGCCAGCTCCTCGATCACCCGCTCCATCAGGCTGTCGAGAAAGGTCACGCCGGCGGCCTTGATCGCCTGCAGGTCGATTGGTGCGAGGAACCACGGCCGGGTCGGGTCGCGGTCGTCGGGGACGGTGTTGGCGAGCACCTCGTCGATGCTGCCAAGGCGCACCGCGCTTGCGGTGCTGGCGAGGGCGGCGGCCGGGTTGGGCGCGTCCATCAGCGCGGCCGAGGTGGCGAAGGCGCCGCTGATGTCCCACACGCCGCTGTCGGCGATCGCCACCACGCTCGGCCCGCCCGGCGCCGAGTCGGCGCCCGGCACCATGCAGCGCCCGATCAGGGTGCCGTCGGTGCCGTCCTCGGGCAGCACGATCTCGGCGTCGAGGCTGAACTCCATGGCCCGCGTCTCCCTTGACCTCAGGGCGCGATATTGCGGCAATCGTTGCCCGCCGACAACGGTCGCGCGCCGCGGCCGGCGCCCCCGGCGGCGGCCCTGCCGGGGTTTGGGCGGTAGGTTAGATGCGCTGGCGCAAGGCCACGGAATCGCTTAGCATTCGCCGTGAGAGGAGGGCCCGAGCGCGGGCTTCCGGGCGATGCAGATCAGGCTGGCCAAGTTCCAGATCGGCGATATCGTGCGCCACCGGTTCTATCCGTTCCGCGGCGTGATCTTCGACGTCGACCCGGAGTTCGCCAACACCGAGGAGTGGTACCAGTCGATCCCGGCCGAGCTGCGCCCGCGCAAGGACCAGCCGTTCTACCACCTGCTGGCCGAGAACGAGCAGACCACCTACATCGCCTACGTCTCGGAGCAGAACCTGCTGGTCGACGACAGCGGCAAGCCGGTCACGCACCCGGACGCCAAGCTGATGTTCACGGGCATCCGCGACGGCCGCTACGTGCGCCGCAGCGGCCACGCCAACTGAGCCCGGGCGCTCCCTCAGGCGTAGTTGATCAGCAGGTAGATCGCGAGCAGGGCGGCGATCCACATCACGGTCGAGCCGGTCGGCCAGGTGCGCGCCAGCACGCCGCGCGGGCCGTGGGCCTGGTAGAGGTGGCTGATCAGCCCGCCGAGCGCGCCCTGCGCGGCATCGAGCAGCCCCGACCACGCCGCCATCACCGCCCGCCCGGCACCGACCGCGAGCCGCTTGCCGAGGCGGCGCACCAGCCAGTCCGAGTCGAGATTGACGAGGCGCATCTCCGGCGGATACAGGCCCGAGACCATCAGCAGCACAACCGCGAGCACCGCGAACAGCAGAAGCTGGGCTTGGGCGATCACATGTGTTGGCGTGTAGGGCGCGTAGTCGACCGGCCACGGCAGGAAATCGTAGAGCAACCATGGCCAGACGCCGTTGAACACGCAGATGAAGGCGGCAAAGCCCATCGCGATCAGCATGTTGACCGGTGGCTCGGTGGTGCGGATGCCGGAATCGTGCGCGAAGAACGCGAAGTAGGGCACCTTGATGCCGGCATGTTCCACCACGCCGGCACTGGCGAACAGCAGCAGCAGGAACACCACCACGTGGCCTTCCTCGGCGGCGCTCGCCAAGACCATCGACTTCGACACGAAGCCCGAGAACAGCGGGAAGGCCGAGATCGAGGCGGCGCCGATGATGCAGAAGGTCGTGGTCAGCGGCATGGACTTGTACAGCCCGCCTAGGTCGGTGGCGTGGATGCGCCCGGTCATGTGCAGGACCGCGCCCATCGACATGAACAGGAGCGCCTTGTAGATCACGTGGTTGAAGGCGTGGCTGACCGTGCCGTTGAGCGCCAGCGTGGTGCCGAGCCCGATGCCGACCACCATGAAGCCGACCTGGTTGATCAGGCTGTAGGACAGCACGCGCCGCAGGTCGTTCTCGATCACCGCAAAGAAGATCGGGAACATGGTCATCGCGGTGCCGATGTAGATCAGCAGCTCGGTGCCCGGAAATGCGCGCGCGAGGCCGTAGACCGCGAACTTGGTGGTGAACGCACTCAGATAGACCGTGCCGGTCGCGGTTGCCTCCGGATAGGCGTCGGGGAGCCAGGCGTGGATCAGCGGCCAGGCGCATTTGATGCCGAAAGCGATGAAGATCAGCTTGGCGCCGAGGCCCGACAGGTCGAGGAGGTCGAAGGCGAGGCTGCCGGTCTCGCCCTGATGGATTACGGCGCCCGCGAGCAGCAGCACGCCCGAGGTGATCTGGGCGATGAGGTAGCGCAGCCCCGCGCGGCTCGCATGCTCGGTGCGGCGGGCGAAGATCAGGAACGCCGATGAGACCGCCATCACCTCCCAGAAGATGAACAGGGTCACTAGGTCGCCGGCGAACACCGCGCCGACCGCGCCGCCGGCATAGAGCAGCGCCGCGACCTGCTGCATGGCGTCGCGCACGTGCAAGGCGAAGATTGCACCGAGCCCGGCCGCGAGGTGGAACAGGAACGCGAACAGGAACGACAGCTTGTCGACGCGTCCGAACTCGAGGGTGTAGCCGAGCATTGCCACCTGCCAGTGGTTCCCGGAATCGAGCATGAGCAGGTTGACGAACCCGGCGAGCGGGACGAGCAGGGTGAGGGCGGGGCGGTGGCGCGCCGCAACCAGGGGCAGCACCAGCGCGCCGACGACGAAGATCAGGAACGGCGGCAGGCTATGCATCGTCGCGCGCCCCGCCCTGGTAATAATCCTTGCGACGCCCGACCAGCTTGCGCAGCAGCCTGGAGGCGAGCACAAGAATCATGCACGCGACGAAGCCGTAGATCGCGTAGAACCCGAACCATTCCTCGAACGCCAGTACCGCGTGCTTGTGGTAGAGAAGGTCGAGCAGGATCAGGAGCGCGCACACCGCAAAGAACGCGAACAGCAACTTGCGCACATTGCGCCAGTCGTCGAGCCAGTATCTCCGTCCCTCGGGCGGCATCTTCGGATCCTCGCTACGGCACCAGTTGCAGAAGCAACCGATACGCCGGGTCTGGAAACAAAAACAACAGCACGCAGGCGGCGGCGGTGAACAGCAACGGCACCAGGCAGGCGAGCGGCGCCTCGCGCACGCCGCCGTCGAACTCGGTCGGCCCCGTGCCCGGGAAAAAGGCCCTCACCACCACCGGCATGAAGTAGCCGACGTTCAACAGGCTCGAGACCATCAGCGCGGCGACGAACACGAGCTGGTGGGCTTCCACCGCGCCGAGGGCGAGGAACCACTTGCTCCAGGCGCCGGCGAAGGGCGGCAGGCCGATGACGCTGAGCGAGCCGAGCAGGAACGCGAACATGGTCAGCGGCATGGCGCGGCCGAGGCCGCGCATGTCGGAGATGTTCTCCTTGTGGGCGGTGATCAGGATCGCGCCGGCGCAGAAGAACAGCGTGATCTTGCCGAACGCGTGCATCAGCATGTGCAGGCCGCCGCCGACGATCGCCGAGCTGGTGGCGAGCGAGGCGGCAAGCACGATGTAGGCGAGCTGGCTGACCGTCGAGTAGGCGAGCATGGCCTTCAGGTTGTCCTTGGTCAACGCGATGGCCGAGGCGGCAAGCAGGGTGAAGGTCGCAAGCCACGGCAGCCACGCGCCCGGGTTCGCGCCCTGCATCAGGTCGAGGCCGAACACGTAGATCACCACCTTCATCACCGTGAACACGCCGGCCTTGACCACCGCGACCGCATGCAGCAGCGCACTGACCGGCGTCGGCGCGACCATCGCCGCCGGCAGCCAGCGGTGGAACGGCATGATCGCCGCCTTGCCTATGCCGAACATGTAGAGCGCGAACAGGATCGCGAGCACGCCCGGCTCGGCCTTGCCGGCGAGGATGCCGCCGGGCCTGAAGTCGAGCGTGCCGGCGAGCGCGTAGGTGGCGAGGATCGCGAGCAGCTGGAAGCCGATCGAGGTGCCGAGCAAGGTGCCGAGATAGAGCCGCCCCGACCGGCGCGCCTCGTCGGTGCCCGAGTGCGTGACCAGCGGGTAGGTCGACAGGGTCAGCAGCTCGTAAAACAGGAACAGGGTGAACAGGTTGGCGGCGAAGGCGACCCCGACCGCGCCCGCCAGCGCCACCGCGAAGCAGACGTAGAACCGGGTCTGGTTCTGCTCGTGGTGCGCGCGCATGTAGCCGATCGAGTAGACCGAGTTGGGAATCCACAGGAACGAGGCGATCAGCGCGAACAGCATGCCGAGCGGCTCGGCGCGAAAGGCGAGCGCGATCCCGGGCAGCACGTCGTAGAGCTCGGCCTCGGGGCGCGCGCCCGCCATCACCGCCGGCGCGACCCAGGCGACGGTTGCGAACAGCGCGCCGGCGGTCACCAGCGTCACGGCCTCGCGCAGGTTGGGCCTGGCGCCGGCGAGCCCGATCATCACCGCCCCGACCAGCGGCACGAACGGCGCGAAGCCGACCGCGAAGGCGGCGCTCACGGCGCGGTCCCCAGCAGCATGCCCGCCGCCAGGCGCGCGGTGCCGACGGTGAGCTCGGTGGTGAGCCCGAACAGGATGCAGGCGCCGGCGAGCGCCCAGGTCGCGGCGACCATCGGCCACGGCGCCTCGGCGACATCGCTCGGATTGTCGGGCTCGGCGAAGTAGGCGGCCTCGACCACCCGCCAGACATAGACGATGGCCAGGATCGAGGTGCCGATGATCACCACCGCCACCGGCCACCAGCCGGCCTCGAGCGCGGCCAGCACCAGGTACCACTTGCTGACGAAGCCGACCGTACCGGGAACCCCGATCATGCTCAGCCCGGCGGCGACGAACGCCGCCATGGTCAGCGGCATGCGCCTGCCGAGCCCTTTGAGGTGCTCGATGCGGGTGCCGCCGACGCGCAGCATGACCGCGCCGAGGGCGAGGAACATGGCGCCCTTCATCAGCGCGTGGTTGAACAGGTGGACGACCGCGCCGGTGAGCCCGGTCGAGGTGGCGAAGGCAATGCCGATGACGATATAGCCGATCTGGGCGACCGAGGAGTAGGCGAGCACCCGCTTGACGTTGATCTGGGTGATCGCGACCAGCGAGCCCGACACCGCGGCGATCAGCGCGAGCGGCATCAACAGGATGGTCACCGGGTGCGCGCCGACCGAGAAGCCGACGCCGAACACGCCGAACATGAAGCGCAGGATCAAATAGATGCCGACCTTGGTCGCGGTCGCCGCAAGCAGCGCCGAGACCATCGACGGCGCGTAGGTGTAGGCGTTGGGCAGCCACAGGTGCAGCGGGAACAGCGCCACCTTGAGGCTGAGGCCGACGAGCAGGAAGGCGTAGGCCGCGATCACCACCAGGTTGCCCTCGAGCGCCGGGATACGCGCCGCCAGGTCGGCCATGTTGAGGGTGCCGGTGGCGATGTACAGCAGCCCGATCGCGATTACGAAGAAGGTGGCGCCGATGGTGCCCAGCACCAGGTATTGATAGCTTGCGAACAATGCCCTCCGGTCGCGGCCGAGGCTCACCAGCACGTAACCAGACAGCGACGAGATCTCCATGAACACGAAGGCGTTGAACGCGTCGCCCGTGACCGTCATGCCGAGCAGGCCGGCGAAGGTGAGCAGATAGGCGGTGTAGAACAGGCGGTGGCGGTCGGCGGGGATCTCGGCGGCGACGCTGTGATAGGCGAACGGGATCACCGCCGCGGCGACGCCGGTGACGAACAGCGCGACGAAGGCGTTGAGGAAGTCGACCCGGTACTCGATCCCCCACGGCGCCGGCCAGTCGCCCATCATGTAGCTGATCGGCCCGTCGGCCGCGACCTTCGCCATCAGCGCGATCGCCAGCGCGAACGCGGTCCAGGTGACGAGCAGGCTGAAGCCCCAGGCGCGCGCGCCGCGCCCGATCAAGGTGCACAGCGGCGCCCCGAACAGCGGCACCACCACCTGCAGCGCGGGGAGATTGAGGCCGATCACGCGGCGTCCTCCTCGCGCGTCTCGATTGCCTGGATCTCGTCCTCCTCGACCGTGCCGTAGGCCTCCTTGATGCGCACCACGAGCGCGAGGCCGAGCGCCAAGGTCGCCACGCCGACCACGATCGCGGTCAGGATCAGCACGTGCGGCAGCGGGTTCGAGTAGGGCGCGCCGCCGTCATAGATGATCGGCGCGGTGCCGCCGAAGATCTTGCCGCTCGAGATGTAGAGCAGGAACACCGCGGTCTGGAAGATGTTGAGCCCGATCAGCTTCTTGAGCAGGTTGCCGCGGTCGATGACGACGAAGAAGCCGATCATCATCACCAGCACCACCACCCAGTAGGCGTACTCGCCGAGCAGCGCCACGGGGCCTCAGCGCTCCGGCTCGCCGCGCCCGGCGAAGCTGCAGTAGATGGCGAGCATCACCGCCGCGACCGTCGTGCCGACGCCGAACTCGACAATCATGATCCCGTAGTGGTGGCCGTGCCGGGGATCGTGGGCGAGCCACTGGTAGTCGAGGAAACGCCCGCCAAGCAGCACGGTGAGCACGCCGGTGCCGGCGTAGATGCTGAGCCCGACCGCGACCAGCACGCGCACCAGCGGCGGCGGGATGGCGGCGCGCAGGTTGTCGAGGCCGAACACCAGGCCGTAGAGGACGCAGCCGGCGGCGATGATCACGCCCGCCTGGAAGCCGCCGCCCGGCCCGAAGTCGCCGTGGAACTGAACGTACAGGCCGAACAGCAGGATGAACGGGATCAGGAACTTGGCGACCACGCGCAGGATCAAGAGCTCGGTCATTGGTCGTCCTTGCCCTCGCCCGCGGCGGGATCGCGCCGGCGCCGGCCGAGCAGCAGCATCACGCCGACTCCGGCGGTGAAGATCACCGCCACCTCGCCGAGGGTGTCGTAGCCGCGATAGTCGGCCAGCACCGAGGTGACCACGTTCGGGATGCCGATCGCCTCGGGCGTCTCGGCCAGGTAGCGCGGCACCACGTGGTGGTGGATCGGCGCCGCGGGATCGCCGATCGGCGGCATGTCCTCGGTGGCATAGAGCAGCACGACACCGGTGACGATCACCACCGCCAGCGCGAGCACCGGCCGGCGGCGCGGAATCTTCTCCTGGTCGCCGGTCAGCGACAGCGCGACCAGGCCCAGCACCGTGGTCACCCCGGCGCCGACCGCGGCCTCGGTGAAGGCGACGTCGACTGCATCGAGCACCAGGAAGATGCTCGCCATCAGGAAGCTGTAGATGCCGCTCAGCATCACCACCGCGAGGATCGAGCGCATGCGCACGATGGTCAGCGCGGTAACCACCAGCATGGCAAGCAGCGCGATGTGGACGAACGCTTCTATCGCTCGCCCTCCGCCGCTGCACCGCCGCCGCGCTCGCCATCCGGCCTGGTCCACGGCTTGAGGCCGCTGACCAGCGCCGAATGGGTCAGCGCGTGGCTCGCGGTCGGGCTGGTGAACAGCAGGAACAGGAAGATGAAGGCGAGCCGGGCGAGGTTCAGGTCCCAGCCCGACTCGAGCATCATGCTGGCGATCATCAGGCCGGCGCCGAGGGTGTCGGTCATGCCGGCCGCGTGCGCCCGGCTGTAGAAGTCGGGCAGCCGCACCAGGCCGATGCCGCCGACCATGATGAACAGCGCGCCCGCCAGCATGCACGCCCAGGACAGGACGTCGGCGACCAGGCTCATCGGCGCTGGCCCGCCCGCCGGTCGTCGAACCGGCCGAACTTGAAGTATTTCAGCGCCGCGATCACGCCGAGGAAGTTGATCAGCGCATAGACCAGGCCGAGGTCGAGGAACTCGGGCCGTCCGGTCAGGTAGCCGAGCACCGCGATCAGCAGCACGGTCTTGGTGCCGAACGCGTTCGCCGCCAGGATGCGGTCGAACACGGTCGGCCCGGCGACCGCGCGCGCGACCGCGAGCGCCATGGTCGCGAGCAGGGCGACGGCGGCGACCGCGAACTCGAGGCTCACGCGCCGCCCTCCAACGCCGTCACCTTGCGGTCCATGGTGCCTTCGAGGAGCGCCGCCTCGCCCTCGGCGGCGAGCGCGTGCACCAGGATGCGGTCGGGGGCGAGGTCGACCGAGATCGTCCCCGGGGTCAGCGTGATCGAGTTGGCATAGATCACCCGGCCGAGGTCTGTGCGCTGGCTCGTGCGCACCTCGAACAGGCGCGGGTCGATGGGCAGCTTCGGGTCGATCACGCGCCGGGCGACGTCGATGTTGGCCTTGACGATCTCGACCAGCAGCCACAGCCAGTAGCCGGGCAGGAGCAAGGACATGTGCAGCGGATGGCTCTCGCGGTCGACCACGTCGAAGCGGCGTGCGAGCGCGCACACAAACGCGCAGGACGCGGCGCCGAAGCCGAGCAGCAGCGGCTCGTAGTGGCCGGACAGCAGAAGCCACACCGCGGCCAGCGCCGCGAACAGCGAAACGGTGTGCATCAGGCCCGCCGAGTCCTCGCCGCGTGCGCGCGCCCGTCACTCACTCGATCACGACCGCGTAGCTGTCCGCCGGCCGCGCCTCGGCGATCAGGCCGAGATCGGCAAGGAACCGGCTGAAGCGCACGTAGCGCAGGGCATCCAGCGCCCGCGGGCGGAGCGCGAAGCGGGGCAGCGTGTCGCGCCATGCCCGCCGGTTGAGCTCGTCGTCGAGCTCGGGCCGGCCGCGCACGAACAGCGCCCAGCTCTCGTCCGGATGGTTGACCAGGAACTGCACCCCCTGCTCCAGCGCCGCCACGAAGCGTCCCAGTCGCGAATCATCGAGCCGCGCGCGATTGGCGACCACGATCAGCTCGTCATAGGCGGGGACCCCGTGCTCTTCCACATAGAACGCGCGCCCGGGATGGCCGGCGAGGTCCATCTGGTTGAGCTCGAAGTTGCGGAATGCGCCGATCACCGCGTCGACCTGGCCCGAGATCACTGCCGGCGACAGCGAGAAGTTGACATTGATCAGGGTAACGTCGTCGAGCGCGAGGCCGCTCGCCGTGAGCATGGCGCCGAGCAGCGCATCCTCGAAGCCGCCGACCGAGAACCCGACCTTGCGCCCCTTGAGGTCGGCGATGGTGCGGATCGGGCCGTCGGCAAGCACCACCAGGCAGTTGAGCGGCGTCGCCACCAGGGTCGCCACGCGCACCAGCGGCAGCCCTTCGGCAACCTGGATGTGAAGCTGCGGCTGGTACGAGACCGCGAGGTCGGCCTTGCCGGCGGCGACCAGCTTGGGCGGATCGTTGGGGTCGGCGGGCGCGATCAGCTCGACCTCCAGGCCTTGCGCGGCGAAGTATCCGTTCTCCTGCGCGACCAGCAGCGGCGCGTGGTCGGGGTTGACGAACCAGTCGAGCACCAAGGTCAGCTTGTCGGCCGCGCCGGCCGGACCCGCCGCCGCGATCGAGATCGCGACCAGGGCCGCGAACGCTCGCCCCATCCTGCTCACCCGCTCACCCGCATCGACGGGCCGGGACGATCGCGTCCCCGCCCCCGAATCGGTGGAATCATGCCCGCACCGGCCGCGCCAGCACCAGCGAGAAATAGCCGTTGGCCGGCTGGTAATGGAAGTCGAACGTAAAGCCCGCCGCGCGCAGCATCGCGGCCAGCGACTCGGGCGTGAACTTGCGGCTGATCTCGGTCAGGATCGCCTCGCCGGCGGCGATATGGATGGACGTGCCGAGCGCGCCGAGGTCCACGTCCTGGTCGCGCCGCGAGACCAGGTGCATCTCGATCCGGCTCAGCCGGCGATCGAACCCCGCGCGGTGGTCGAACTGGTCGAGATCGAAATCGGCCTCGGCCCCGGCATTCAGCACCCGCAGGATGTTGAGGTTGAACGCGGCGGTCAGCCCGGCGCGATCGTTGTAGGCGGCATGGAGGACGGCCTCGTCCTTGACCCGGTCGACGCCGAGCAGAAGCAGGTCGCCGCCGTTCATGCGCGCCCTCAGGTCGCTCAGGAACGCCACCGCCTTGTCGTGCTCGAAGTTGCCGATGGTGCTGCCGAGGAAACAGAACAGCCGCCGCCCGCGCGCCGGCGGCAGGTGGGCAAGGCCGGCGTCGTAGTCGCCGACCAGGACCCGCACCCGAAGCCAGGAATACTCGTCCGCAAGCTCGCGCGCGGCGCGCATCAGCGCCGCCCGGGAGATGTCGAACGGCGAGTAGGTCGGGCGCATGCCGGCGGCGCCGCAGGCGTCGAGCAGCCGGCGGGTCTTGCGCGCCATGCCGCTGCCGAGCTCGAGGATATCGTCGGGCGCGGCCTCGGCGATGATGGCGGCGGCGCTCGCATCCAGGAGCGCGTCCTCGGTGCGGGTCAGATAGTATTCGGGCGTGTCGCAGATGCGGTCGAACAGCGCCGATCCGCGCTGGTCGTAGAAATATTTCGGCGGCAGGCTGCGCGGCGCCGACAACAAGCCGCTGCGCACGTCGTCGAGCAGGCTCGAGACGCGGCGCGTGGCGGCCACCGTACGGCAGTCGATCCGGTCGTCCACATCGGGGACGGGCGATTGGTCGGGCATGTCGTCCCCTTTTCCCAGCCGGCCTCGCACCCGGTCGCGGCGGAGGCTGTTACGCGAGGCGCGGGTAAGCTAGCATTTCGTGATCGCGAGGCAACCCTGCGCGCACCTCACCGACAGACGAATTCGCCGATGTGCCGACACGCCGCCTACCTTGGACCGCCGATCGCGCTCAACCGATTCCTCGCCGAGCCGTCGCACAGCCTGATGGTGCAATCGTGGCGGCCGCGCGAGCAGATCACCGCGACCGTGAACGCCGACGGCTTCGGCTTCGGCTGGTATCTCGACGACGGCCGGGCCGGCGTCTACGCCAACCCGATGCCGATCTGGTCGGACCCCAATCTCGACCACCTCGGCGCGGCGTTGTCGAGCCGGCTGTGGATCGGCAACGTGCGCAGCGCCACGCGCGGCCAGCCGGTCGCCCAGGTCAACACCCATCCGTTCCTGGCCGGGCGCGAGCTGTTCTCGCACAACGGCTTCGTTCACGATTTCGCGAACAGCCTGCGCGGCACCTTGCGCCGCCATCTCGAGCCCGCGTTCGAGGCGCAGATTCGCGGCAGCACCGATTCCGAGTACCTGTTCGCGGCGCTGCGCCAGGAGACGGCCGCGGGCGGCGGCACCGCGGCGGCGCTGCGCCGGCTGTTCGCGCGGCTGGAGGCGTGGCTCGCCGGCAGCCACGGCCTGTTCAACCTGCTGATCGCCGACGGCGAGCGCATCTACGCGACCCGCCACGCGCTGAGTCACGCCTCGCCGTCGCTCTATGTCGGCGGCGATGCCGAGCTGTTCGACGGCGGCTGGCTGGTCGCCTCCGAGCCGCTGACCGGCGGCGGCGGCTGGCAGGAGGTGCCGGACCACCATCTGGTGGTGATCGAGGCCGGGCGCGAGCCCCGGCTGGAGCCGCTGTGAGCGGCGCCGCGCGTGCCCGCCTCAGGGCGTTGCAGGCGGTGCTCCAGGCGACCGTCGCCGACTGTGGCGAGGCCGATGCGCGCACCCAGTTCGATCCCGCGCTCAGCCCGCTCGGCTGGCACCTGCGCCACTGCGCGTTCGTCGAGGCGCTGTGGATTCGCGAGCGGGTGCTGGGCGACGACCGGCTGACCGCGCCGCTCGCCGAGGACTGCCTGCCCGAGCGGGTGCCGAAGGAGGCGCGCGGCGAGTCCCTGCCCGGGCATCAGGCGCTGCTCGACTGGACCGCGACGACCATGGCCGACAACCTCGAGCTTCTGGGCGACGCCGAGCGCAGGCGCGAGCGCCACGGGCTGCTCGCCGACGGCTACCTGTGGGACTTCCTGATCGGCCACCACGCCCAGCATCTGGAGACCATGCGCATGGTGCGCGCGGCGCGCGCCGTGGCGGGGGCGGGCGGCGGGACCACCGGCGGCGCAGTGCGCGCGGCTGTGCCCGACTGGGAGTGGCGCCGGCTGCCGGCGGGGCGCTACGAGATCGGCACCGAGGACGGCTTCGGCTTCGACAACGAAGGCACCGCGCAGATGGTGGCGCTGGCCGGCGTGCTGATCGCGGCGACGCCGGTGAGCAACGCGCAGTATCTCGCCTTCATCGAGGACGGCGGCTACGACGAGAAGCGCCGGTGGTCCGCGGCCGGCTGGCGCTGGCGCACATCCAGCGGGGTGACCTGCCCGCATGGCTGGCGGCGGGGCGCGGCCGGCGGCTGGCTCGAGGTCGGGCCCGACGGGGCGCAGGCGCTCACGCCCGGGGCGGCGGTGGTCGGGCTCGGCCGCCATGAAGCCGGCGCGTTCGCCGCCTGGGCCGGGGCGGCGCTGCCGCACGAGTACCAGTGGGAGGCCGCCGCCCGCCTCGGGCTCCTGGAACGGACCGGCGAGGCCTGGGAGTGGTGCGCCAACGCCTTCCACCCCTATCCCGGATTCCGCGCCCATCCCTACCGCGAGTACTCGGCGCCGTGGTTCGACGGCCGCCACGGGGTGCTGCGCGGCGGCAGCCGCTACAGCGAGCCCGAAATGCGGCGCCCCGGCTTCCGCAACTATTACGAGCCGGCCTGCCGGCACGTGTTCGCCGGCCTGCGGCTCGCCCGCCCGGCCTAGTCGGGACCGGGACCGGTCTCGGGCAGCCACGGCAGCGCCGCGCGGGCGAGCTTATCGACCGCGAAGTAGATCGCGATCGCGGCCACCGCCAAGGTGACCAGCGCCGCGAACATCAGGTCGATCTGCATGCGGCCGTTGGCGTGCAGCATCAGGTAGCCGAGGCCGGCGCTCGAGCCCACCCACTCGCCGACCACGGCGCCGATCGGCGCCACCGCCGCGGCGACCTTGGCGCCCGAGGCGAGCGCCGGCAGCGCCGCCGGCACGCGGATGCGGACCAGCGCCGAGAAACGCGACGCGCCCATGGTCGCAGCGAGGTCGAGCCAGCCCGCATCCGTGCGCCTGAGCCCGTCGTAGAAGGTGGCGGTGACCGGGAAGTAGATGATCAGCACCGCCATCGCCACCTTCGAGGCGAGCCCGTAGCCGAGCCACAGTACCAGCACCGGCGCGAGCGCAAAGACGGGCAGCGCCTGGCTGACCACGAGCACTGGCAGCAGCCAGCCGCGCGCGGTGCGGAAGTGCGCCAGCACCAGCGCGCTCAGCACCCCGAGCGCGGCGCCGATCAGCAGCCCGAGCAGGATCTCGATCACGGTGGTGCCGGCATGGTCGAGCAGGGTCGCGCGATGAATCCACCAGGCGCTCGCCACCCGCCCCGGCCCGGGCAGGATGTAGGGCGGCGTGGCCGCGAGCCACACCAGCGCCTGCCAGGCGGCGGCGAGCAGGGCGGCGATGGCGAGGCCCCTGAGCGCGGTCACGGCCTCAGCTCGATGGTGTCGGCGGCGGTCAGCCGGCGCATCAGGTCGCCGTGCAGGGCGGCGATGTCGGGCGCGCCGATCGCGCGCGGCGGCGGCCCCGGCGGCACCAGCGATTCGCCGACCGTCGCCGGGCGCCCGGCCATCACCAGGATGCGGTCGGCGATGCGCAGCGCCTCGAGCGGGTCGTGGGTGACCAAGAGCACCGTGCGCCCGCGCAGGGTCGCGACCGCGAGGTCCTGGAGGCGGGTGCGGGTGATCGCATCGAGCGCCGAGAACGGCTCGTCCATGAGCACGATCGGGCGGTCCTCCAGCAGCGTGCGGGCGAGCGCGATGCGCTGGCGCATGCCGCCCGACAGCGCCGCCGGGCGGGCGCGCTCATGCCCGGCGAGGCCGACGCGGGCGATCAGCGCCCGCGCCTGCGCGACCGGCGCCCGCTCGCCGCGCAGCCGCGGCCCGAGCATGACGTTCTCCAGCGCCGTCAGCCACGGCAGCAGCAGGTCGGACTGGGCCATGTAGGCGACCCGGCCCGCCGCCGGCCGGCCGTCGTCGCACCACACCCGGCCCTCCTCGCCGGCCGGCGCGAGGCCGGCGATCAGGCGCAGCAGGCTGGTCTTGCCGACCCCGCTCGGGCCGAGCAGGCAGGTCAGCCGCCCGGCCTCGAGCGTCACGGCCAGGTCCTCGAACAGCACCGTG
>DASWHU010000262.1:0-3297 GCA_036398035.1 Alphaproteobacteria bacterium
GACGTTGGCGCTGCTTCCGGTCGCGGTTGCCGCCCTACACTTCGGTGTCATCCCGCGCGAGGAAGCGCATCTCGCCCGCCGCTTCGCCGACGCCTATCGCGACTACCGCGGACGGGTCCGGCGCTGGCTGTGACCGCGGGGGAGCGCGGTTTGCCGCACCTGCCGCTTTCGGCCATACTCGCGGCGCGCCGGCGCGCCCGTGCCGGCGGCGGGGAGGACGCATGGCGGATTCGGACTACCGGACGGCGCTGGTCACCGGCGCCTCCAGCGGCATCGGCGAGGCGGTGGTGCGCGCGCTGTGTGCGCGCGGCCTCGGCGTGACCGCGCTCGCGCGCCGCGCGCAACGGCTCGAGCAGCTGGCCCAGGCCACCGGCTGCGAGGCCGTGGTGGTCGACGTGCGCGACCGCGACGCGCTCTACGCCGCCCTCGACGACCGCGAGGTCGACATCTTGGTCAACAATGCCGGCATCGGGCGCGGCATGACCGGCCTCGCCGAGACCGACCCGGACGACATCGACGCCGCCATCGACACCAATGTCGGCGCGGTGCTCCATGCGGTGCGCGCGCTGGTTCCGGGCATGATCGCGCGCGGGCGCGGGCACATCGTCAATATCGGCTCGATCGCCGGCATGTACCCGATCCACTCGGCGCTCTACGGCGGCTCGAAGGGCGCGGTGCGGCTGCTGTCGCAGAACCTCCGCCTCGAGCTCTTGGGCACCGGAGTGCGGGTCACCGAGATCTGCCCGGGGCGGGTGATGACCGAGTTTTTCGAGCAGGCATACGGCGATGCCGAGGTGGTGGAGCGGATCACCAGCGGCTTCGACCTGCTCCAACCCGCCGACATCGCCGAGGCGATCGTCTACGCGCTGGAGGCGCCGTGGCACGTGAATGTTGCCACCATCGAGCTGTTGCCGACCGAGCAGGCGCCGGGCGGCGTCCAGTCGCGCCCGATCGAGAGGAGCTGAGCCGGCGATGCCACAGACGCGCAATCCGGAGCGCCTGCGCAGCGCACGCTGGTTCGCGCCCGACGACCTGCGCTCGGCCGGGCACCGCTCGCGCATCCGCCAGCTCGGCTTCGGCCCCGACGACTTCGCCGGCCGCCCGGTGATCGCGATCCTCAATACCTGGAGCGAGCTCAACACCTGCCACGGCCACTTCCGCCAGCGCGCCGAGGAGGTCAAGCGCGGCGTGTTCCAGGCCGGCGGCTTCCCGGTCGAGCTGCCGGCGCTGTCGCTCGGCGAGATCATGATGAAGCCGACCACCATGCTCTACCGCAATCTCCTGGCGATGGAGGCGGAAGAGCTGTTGCGTTGCCACCCGGTCGACGGCGCGGTGCTGATGGGCGGCTGCGACAAGACCACGCCCGCGCTGTTGATGGCCGCGGCAAGCATGAACATTCCCGCGATCTATCTGCCCGCAGGGCCCATGCTGCGCGGCTACTGGCGCGGCCGGAACCTCGGCTCGGGCACCGACATGTGGAAGTACTGGGCGGAGCTGCGCGCGGGCAACATCACCGACGAGGACTGGTCGGAGATCGAGGCCGGCATGGGGCGCAGCCACGGCACCTGCATGACCATGGGCACCGCCTCGACCATGACCTCGCTCGCCGATGCGCTCGGCATGACCTTGCCCGGCGCAAGCTCGATCCCGGCCGCCGACTCGGGCCATGCGCGCATGGCCGCGGCGTGCGGGCGGCGGATCGTCGACATGGTGTGGGAGGACCTCAAGCCGAGCGACATCATGACCGAGCGCGCGTTCGCCAACGCGTTGCGGGTCGACATGGCGCTCGGCGGCTCGACGAATGCCGCCATCCACCTGGTCGCGATCGCGGGCCGGCTCGGCGTCGAGCTGTCCCTCGACCGCTTCGACGAGGCCGCGCGCGAGGTGCCGCTGTTGGCCAACATCAGCCCATCGGGCGCATACCTGATGGAGGACTTCTACTATGCCGGCGGCCTGCGCGCGCTGCTCGCGCGCCTGTCGGACCGCCTCGACCTCGGCGCGCCGTGCGCCAACGGGCGCAGCCTCGGCGACAACATCGCCGGCGCCGCGAGCCACAACGACGACGTCATCCGCACCCTCAACGACCCGGTCTCGACCGAGCCGACCACCGCCGTGCTGCGCGGCAACCTCGCGCCCGACGGCTGCGTGATCAAGCCGATCGCCGCCGACCGTGCGCTGCTCAAGCACACCGGCCCGGCGGTCGTGTTCCGCGACTACAACGACATGGCCGCGCGCATCGACGCCGACGACCTTCCGGCCACCCCGGACTCGGTGCTGGTGTTGCAGAACGGCGGCCCGCTGGGCGGGCCGGGCATGCCCGAATGGGGCATGCTGCCGATCCCGCAAAAGCTGCTGAAGCAGGGCGTGCGCGACATGGTGCGCATCTCGGACGCGCGCATGAGCGGCACCTCCTATGGCACCTGCGTGCTGCACGTCGCCCCGGAATCGTTCGTCGGCGGTCCGCTGGCGCTGGCGCGCGACGGCGACTTGATCACGCTCGATGTGCCGGCGCGCACGCTCACCCTGAACGTGGACGATGCCGAGCTCGGACGCCGGCGCGCGGCATGGCGGCCGCCGGCGCCACGCTACGGCCGCGGCTACGGCGCCATGTACGCGAGCCACGTCACCCAGGCCGACAAGGGCTGCGACTTCGACTTCCTGCGCCGCGACGCCGGCGCGCCGGTGCCGGAGCCGGAGATCCACTGATGGCCGGGCCCGACAACCCGTTCAAGCGCGCGATCGCCGAGGGCCGGCCGCAGGTCGGGCTGTGGGCGAGCCTGGCGAGCAACGTGGTGTGCAACGTGCTCGCCGACTCCGGCTTCGACTGGATCGTGATCGACACCGAGCACGCGCCCAACGACCTCACCACCGTGCTCGGCCAGCTCCAGGCGCTCGGCGGCGGCCCGGCGACCCCCTTCGTGCGCCCGGCGTGGAACGACCAGGTGCTGATCAAGCGGCTGATGGACATCGGCGCGCACTCGCTGATCGTGCCCTTCGTCCAGAGCCGCGAGCAGGCGCGCGAGGCGGTGCGGTTCACCCGCTATCCGCCCGACGGCGTGCGCGGGGTCGCGGTCGCCACCCGCGCCAACCGCTATGGCCGCGACGCAAGCTACTTCCGCACCGTCAACGACCGGGTGTGCGTGATCGCCCAGATCGAGACCCGCTCCGCGCTCGACCAGCTCGAGGACATCGCCTCGGTCGACGGCATCGACGGCATCTTCATCGGTCCCTCGGACCTGTCGGCCGACCTCGGCCACCTCGGCGACCCGGGCAGCGCGGCCACCCAGGAGCTGATCG
>DASWHU010000263.1:0-5476 GCA_036398035.1 Alphaproteobacteria bacterium
GGCGAGCGTGATCATCGGCGGCATGGCGTCGTCGACATTGCTCAACCTCCTGGTGCTGCCCTCGATCATGTACCGCTACGGCCGCTTCGGAGCGCGCACCGGGCTGGTCGGCGAGGCCGCGGCGGCGCGATGAGCGAGACGGGATCGGACCAGGACGGCGCCGCCGAGGAGCCCGGCCCGGGCCGCGCGCGCACCGTCGGCCTGGTCGCCGGCCCCGCGGCAGCGGCGGCGATGCTGCTCGCCGGCCCGCCTGCGGGGCTCGGCGCGCCGGCCTGGCAATGCGCCGCGGTCGCGGTGCTGATGGCGCTGTGGTGGATGACCGAGGCGCTGCCGATCCCGGCGACCGCGCTCATTCCGCTCGCCGCCTTCCCGCTGCTCGGCGTCGCCTCCACCGCCGCCGCCGCCGCTCCTTACGCCCACCCCCTGGTGTTCCTGTTCATGGGCGGCTTCCTGATCGCGCTCGCCATGCAGCGCTGGGAGCTGCACCGGCGCATCGCGCTCAACCTGGTAGCGCTGTTCGGCACCAGGCCCGCGCGCCTTATCGCCGGCTTCATGGTCGCGACCGCGGCGCTCAGCATGTGGGTGAGCAACACCGCGACCACCTTGATGATGCTGCCGATCGCGATCTCCGTGATCGCGCTGCTGCGCCGGGACGCCGGCGCCGTGCTCGACCGCAACTTCCCCGCCGCGCTGCTGCTCGGCATCGCCTACGCCGCCAGCATCGGCGGCATCGGCACCTTGATCGGCACGCCGCCGAACGCGTTCCTGGCGGGCTTCATGCAGGAGTCCTACGGCGTCACCATCGGCTTCGCCGAATGGCTGCTGGTCGGCCTGCCGCTGGTCGCGGTGATGCTGCCGCTGGCCTGGCTGACCCTGGTGCGCGTGGCCTGCCCGATCAGGCTCAAGGAGGCCGGCGCGGCGGCGGCGGTGATCCGGGGCGAGCTTGCCGCGCTGGGGCCGATGGGCCGCGGCGAGCGCACCGTGCTGGTGGTGTTCGCCGCGACCGCGGCGGCATGGATCTTCCGGCCGCTGATCTCAGAGACGATGCCGGGACTCGGCCTCGACGACACGGTCATCGCGATCGCCGGCGCGCTGGTGCTGTTCGTGATCCCGGTCAACTGGAAAGAGCGCACATTCGCCCTCGACTGGCGGTGGGCGATCAAGCTGCCGTGGGGCGTGCTGCTGCTGTTCGGCGGCGGGCTCACGCTCGCCGATGCGATCAGGACCACCGGGCTCGCCGACTGGATCGGCGGCGGCACGGGCGCGCTCGGCGGCCTGCCGGTAGTCGTCATCGTCATCGCGGTCACCGCGCTGATCATCCTGCTGACCGAGCTGACCAGCAACACCGCGACCACCGCGACCTTCTTGCCGATCGTCGCCTCGGTCGCGGTGGGCTTGGGCGAGAACCCGCTGCTGCTGGCGGTGCCCGCGGCGCTGGCGGCGAGCTGTGCGTTCATGATGCCGGTCGCCACCCCGCCGAACGCGATCGTGTTCGCGAGCGGGCATCTGCGCATCGGCCAGATGATCCGCGCCGGCATCTGGCTCAACCTGATCGGCGTCGCGGCGATCACCGCGCTCGGCTACACGGTGGTCCTCGCCGTCCTCGGCGTCGAGCCCGGCACCCTCCCCGCCTGGGCCGCGCCGTAGACCTTGCCGGTTCAGTACAGCTCGTCGAGCGCGGCGCCGTAGCGTTCCAGGATGACGTGGCGCCGCAGCTTCATGGTCGGAGTCATCGACCCGTTCTCGACCGTGAGCGGCTCCTTGGCGACGATGAAGCGCTTGACCTTCTCGATCACCGACAGGCCGGCATTGGCGCGGTCCACCGCCGCGCCGAGCGCGTTGCGGAAGCTCCGGTCGCCGGACAAGGCCGCCAAGTCGGCGCGGGTGTTGTGGTCCTTCGCCCATTGCTCGACGAACGCTTGCGCGGGAACGATCAGCCCGACCAGATGCGGGCGCCGGTCGCCGACCACCATCGCGGTCTCGATCTCGGGCTCGAGCGCGAGGATCCCTTCAACGCGCTGCGGCGACAGGTTGTCGCCGCCCGAGTTGACGATGATGTCCTTCTTGCGGTCGGTGATCTGGATGCAGCCGTCCTGGTCGATGACGCCGATGTCGCCGGTGTGCAGCCAGCCGTCGCGCAGCACCTCCGCCGACAGCTCGGGCTGGTTCCAGTAGCCGTCCATCAGCAGCGGCCCGCGCACCAGGATCTCGCCGTCGTCGGCGATCCTGACCTCGACGTCGGCGAGCGGCGGGCCGACCGTGCGCAGCTTGATCCGGCTCGGCGGGTTGCAGCTCACCACCGGCGCCGCCTCGGTCTGGCCGTAGCCCTGCAGCAATCTCAAGCCCAGCGCGGTGAAGAACACGCCGACCTCGTAGTTGAGCGGCGCGCCGCCCGAGACCAACGCCTTCAGCCGGCCGCCGAAGCGCGCGCGCACCTTGTCGCGCACCAGCCGCTCGACCACCGCGTCGATCAGGCGCTCGCCGAGGCTGAGCGCGCCCGGCTGCTCGTAGCGCTTGCGCCCGAGCTCGACCGCGGCCCGGAACAGCCGCGCCTTGAGGCCGCCCTGGCGGCGCACGCCGTGCAGGATGCGCTCGCGCATCACCTCGTACAGCCTGGGGACCGCGGTCATGATGGTGGGCCGTGCCTCGAGCAGGTTCGCGCTCAAGGTCTCGACCCGTTCGGCGTAGTAGATCTGGGCGCCGAGCGAGACCGGGAACATCAGGCCGCAGGAATGCTCGTAGGAGTGCGACAGCGGCAGGAACGACAGGAACACCTCGTCGCCGAGGCCGAGCTCGAGCAGCAGGTGATAGGCGCCGACGCAGTTGGCCATGATCGCGCGGTGGCTGAGCATCACCCCCTTGGGCACGCCGCCGGTGCCGGAGGTGTAGATCAGGCAGGCGAGGCTGTCGCGCGCGATGCGCGCGGCGTCGGCGGCAGGATCGCCGGGCGCAGCGGCGCCCTCGGCGAGCGCCTCGTCCCAGCCCGAGACCAGCGGCCGGCCGGCGGGCGCCGGCACCGGCTCGATCGTGATCACGCGCCTGAGCGCAGGCGCGCCCGCGGCCGCAGCCAGCAGCGGCCCGGCCAGCGCCGCGGTCGAGACCACCGCCATCGCCGCGCCGGAATCGGTCAGCACGTGGGCGTGGTCGCGCACGGTGTTGGTGGTGTAGGCCGGCACCGTGATGCCGCCCGCGGCCATGATCGCGAAATCCGCGATCGCCCACTGCGGCGAGTTCTCCGACAGCAGCAGCACCCGCTCGCCCGGCGTGAGCCCATAGGCCCTGAGCGCGCGCGCGAGCGCGCTCGCCTGGCGCGCGGCCTCGCCCCAACTGATCGCCCGATACGCGCCGTCCTGCTTGTGCCACAGGAACGGCGCCCCGCCCCGCGCGGCGGCCTGCTCGAAGAACATCGCCGCGAGGTTGGCCCAGCTGTCGAGCCTCATCGCTCCCCCCCGTTCGCGCTCCTCCGGGGCCGATCTTAGCCCGGATTCGCCGCCCTGGCGCGCGCTGTCGTCGCGCCGGGGCGCTCGGCGCGCGAGGCGACGGGGGGGAGCGGCGGAGCGACGGCTACCTGCGCTTCCGCCCCGGGCCCGCCGACAGGCCGCCCGCGCTCGCGGCAGCACCGACGCTGACCGCGCTGGCCGCGCCGCCGCCGCTCGCGACGGAGCCGCCGGTGGCGAGGGTCGTGGCCATGGCGTCGCCCGCGACCGCGGTCGAGCCGGCGCCCACGACACTTGCCGCCGTGCCGTCGCCGGTCACCTGCGCCGAGGTGCCGAGCGTACTGGTGATGCTCGTGCGCCTGGCACCCCCCGGCCCGGCCATGAAGCTCTGCGCGGTGGTCCGTCCCGACGCGTTGGTCGTGCTGACGCCGCCGCCGACCTGGCCCGAGGTGAGGATGTTGGTCGCGCTGAACGCCTTGCGCACGCCGGTCGAGCCGTCGGCGCGGCGCCCGGCGGTGAAGGCGCCGGCCGTCGCCGTGCCCTGCGCCCCGGACTGCCCGTCGCCGGCCCACGCCCGGCCCTCGCTCGTCGCATAGCTCTTGCGCACGCCGACGCCGCCGTCGTCGAACCGCCCGGCTTGCATCTGGCGGTTCTGCATGCGCTCGGGCGGCTCTGCGAGCGCGCCGGCGATGCCGATCGTCAGCGCCACCGCCGCCGCCGCGGTTGCGGTGACCAATGCCTTGCCGTTCATGGCTGTCGCTCCCCTTGCCCGAGCCTGGTCTCAATGGCACGTGACCGTGACATGGCTCTCGCCGCCCGGCCCGACGCCAACGCTGACGCCGTTGCCGCCGATGGTGGTGACGGCGCTGCCGTGGCCGCCGCCGAGGGTGATCGAGCTCGAGATGCCGCCCGCGGAGGTGCCGACTCCGGTCGTCTGCATGACGGTGACCGTGCGCCCGGGCGGGCAGATATACCTCTGCGCGTGGCCGTCGCGTTCGATCACGACCACGGAGCCGTCATCGTCGTCGAGAATCCGCCACCAGCTGCTGCCGCTGGTCGCCGTGCTCGCGAAGAGCGCCTGGCCGGCACTGCTTCCGACCGTCACCGAGGACTCGTGCCCGAGCGCGCCACCTGCCGCCAGGGCTGCCGCCGCGGCGATCGCCGCGATTGAACTCAACCTTGCTTGCATCTGACTTCTCCTGCCTCACCAAGTGGGGAGCGGGAGCGGCGCCGCCGGAGCCGGTCGGCACCGCTCCCCCCTGTGCCCGTCGTCGGACTAGCGGTGACGATGCGACCGCTTGCGCCTGTTCGGCCGGTCCCCGTCCGAGCCGGCGAAGCTGCCGCCGGTGGCGAGGCTGGTGCCCAGCTGCCCGTCCTGGATGAACGTGCCGCCCGTGCCGAGCGTGGTGCCGGTGCTGCCGCCGCCGCGGCCGGAGCCGACGAAGCTCCCGCCGAGGGACAGCGCCGTGCCCAGCTGACCGCCCTGGATGACGGTGCCGCCGGTGCCGATCGTGGTGCCGCTGCCGCCGGCGACGGCGTAGCTGCCGCCGGTGCCGATGGTGGTCCCGATCATGCCGCCGCCGACCGAGGTGCCGCCGGTGGCGACGGTGGTGCCCACCGTCTGCGCCGAGGCGCCCGCCGCCGTACCCAGCAGCAACGCCGCCGCGAGCGCGGCAAGCGCCGGCCGCGCGGTCTTCGCGACACGAGACTGCTTGTGCCCAATTTCGATTCGACTGGTCATCTTCCGGTTTCCTTTCGCAATGATCCGCCTGCCGTGATCCGCCACATGGCGGCGGATCACGCTTTCGAGCGCCTGGCTTGCCGGTCGTTGCATCGGCAACCGGTGCTCGACACGACGCCACCATAGAAAAGGCAAGCTGAACCGGCGATGAACCGCTCCCGCCGGTTTTATTTTTTTGCCGCTTCACTCCGGTGGCCGGTCTTCGGGCTCCTCTCCTGGTCCCGAAGGGCGCGGCCGCGCCGCGCCGATCACGCTCGGTCTCGGCGTCTTCTCCGAAGGCGCGACGGTATAGATTCTA
>DASWHU010000264.1:0-11053 GCA_036398035.1 Alphaproteobacteria bacterium
GACCCGGTCGATATCGAGGAACACCGCCCCCGGGATGTGGCACGCCTGGTATTCGGCCTCGGCATCGCGGCCGAGATCGGACAGGTGATAGGTGGCGTCGACCACCCGGAGGTCAGGGTCGCCGAGATGGTTGGCCAGCCAATCGGTGCCGACCAATGCGCTGGTCCCGGTTTCGGTCATGGCGGCACCTCAGGTCTCGATCGGGGTGTCGTCGCGCCCGCCCCACTCGGTCCACGAGCCGTCGTAGACCGCGACGTCCGGCTTGCCGATCAGGTGCAGCGCAAGCGCGAGGTTGCAGGCGGTGACGCCCGAGCCGCAACTGGTCACCACCGGTCGCGACAGGTCGAGGCCGGCGTCCTTGAACAGCGCGCGCAAGTCCGCGGCCTGCTTCATGGTCTTGGCCTCGCCCTCGTAAAGCTCGAGATAGGGCTGGCTGAGCGCGCCCGGCATGTGACCGCCGCGCAGGCCCGCGCGCGGCTCGGGCTCGGTGCCGGCGAAGCGGCCGCGCGAGCGCGCATCGAGAATCTGCTCGCTGCCGTTGGCGACCGCGGCGCGCACCTCTGCCAGGCCGCGGACGAGGGCGGCATCGAGGCGTGCCTTGTAGGTGGCCGCGCGCGGCGTGGCCGGGCCCCTCGCCACCGGCCGGCCCTCGGCGAGCCATTTGGGCAGGCCGCCGTCGAGCACCGAGACGTTCTCGTGGCCGAAGGCGCGGAACGTCCACCACACCCGCGCGGCACTGCCAACCCCGACCGTGTCGTAGGCGACGACGTGCGCATCGTTGGCGATGCCGAGCGCGCCCACATCGCGGGCGAAGGTCGCGGCGTCCGGCAGCATGTGCGGCAGGGGATCGGCGCGGTCGGCGATCCGGTCGATGTCGAAATACACCGCGCCGGGAATGTGCCCGGCCTCGAACTCGGCGCGCGCGTCGCGCTTGAGCTGCGGCATGTGCCATGACCCGTCGACCACGCGCAGCCCGGGCGAGTCCAGGTGGTCGGCGAGCCAGCGGGTCGACACCAGCGCCTCGGGATTGACGTAGTCCATGTTAACCGTCCTCCTTGGCGGCGAGCGCGACCGTGACCCGGCGGTTGCGGCGGCCCTTGCTTTCGATCTTAATCACCCGCACCGGCCCGATCTCGCCGCTGCGCCGGACATGGGTGCCGCCGCAGGCCTGCACGTCGACGCCCGCGACCTCGATCAGGCGCACGCTGCCGGCGCTGCGCGGCGGCTTGACCGACATGGTCTTGACCAGGTCCGGGTTGGCGTCGAGCTCAGCCTCGCTCACCCAGCGCGCGACCAGCGGGTGGTCCTCGGCGATCAGGCGGTTGAGCGCAGCCGAGAGCGCGTCCTTGTCGAGCCCGCCCTCGGGCAGGTCGAAGTCGAGCCGGCTCCTGTCGGCGCCGACCTGGCCGCCGGTGACCGCCCCCGGCACCAGCGCCGACAGCAGATGCAGGCAGCTGTGCATGCGCATCAGCCGGTGGCGGCGCGGCCAGTCGATCGACGCGCTGACCGCGGTGCCGGGGGCGAGCGGCGGCGCGCCGTCGGCGGGGACGTGGATCACCTCGTCCGCCGCCTCGCCCTTGACCGCGTCGACGATCTCAACGCGCACCCCCGAGTCGGTCTCCAGCACCCCGCTATCGCCCGGCTGGCCGCCGCCGCGGGCGTAGAACACGGTGCGGTCGAGCCTCACCCCGCGCTCGTCGGCCGCGACCACGCGCGCGGCACACTCGGTCAGGTACGCGTCGTCGCGGAACAAGAGTTCAGACACCGCGCACCGGCTCCTTGTCGAGCCAGTCGGGCACCGGCAGGTCCTTCGAGCGCAGGAACGCCGGGTTGAACATCTTGCTCGCATAACGATTGCCGTAGTCGGCAAGGATGGTGACGATGGTGTGGCCCCGCCCCATCGCCTTGGCCATCTTGACCGCGCCGGCGACGTTGATGCCGGACGAGCCGCCGAGCACCAGCCCCTCCTCCTTGGCGAGCGCGAACACCACCTCGAGCGCCTCCGTATCGGTGACCTGCTGGGCGTCGTCGATCGGCGCGCCCTCGAGGTTGGCGGTGATCCGGCCCTGGCCGATGCCCTCGGTGATCGAGTCGCCCTTGATCACCGGCGCGCCCGGCTTGAGCAGGCTGTAGACCTGCGCGCCCAGCGGGTCCGAGGCCCAGACCTGAACGTCGCGGTCGCGCTCCTTGAGCGCCATCGCCACCCCGGCCAAGGTGCCGCCGGTGCCGACCGCGCAGGTAAAGCCGTCGATGCGGCCGTCGGTCTGGCGCCAAATCTCGGGCCCGGTGCCCTCGACATGCGCCTGGCGGTTGGCGACGTTGTCGAACTGGTTGGCCCAGATCGCGCCCTCGGGCCCGGCCTGGTTGAGCTCGGCGGCGATCCGGCCGGATACCTTGACGTAGTTGTTGGGGTCCTTGTAGGGGACCGCCGGCACCAGCCTGAGATCGGCGCCGCACATGCGCAGCATGTCGATCTTCTCCTGGCTCTGGGTCTCGGGGATCACGATCACGGTGCGGTAGCCGAGCGCGTTGCCGACCAGCGCCAGGCCGATGCCGGTGTTGCCCGCGGTGCCCTCGACGATCACGCCGCCCTTGCGAAGCGTGCCGCGGGCCTCGGCGTCGCGGACAATGAACAGCGCCGCCCGGTCCTTGACCGACTGGCCCGGATTGAGGAACTCGCACTTGCCCAGGATCTCGCAACCGGTCTCGCGCGAGGCGCGCGCCAGGCGGATCAGCGGCGTGTTGCCGATCAGGTCGACGAAGCCCTCCTTGACCTCCATGGCCGGCCCTCCTTGGTCGTCAGCGGCGGGGTCAGGCCGCCTGCGGGCCGCGGCGGACGAAGCCGCGCTGCGGGTCGTAGCCGATGATCGCGGCGATCAGGAACACCAGCGTGGTCGCGCACACCACCACCGCGCCGAGGCCGTAGAGCTGGCCCTCGCTGGCATAGCGGACCAGCTGCACGCCATAGGTGAACGGGTTGGCGTTGGCGACCCAGTAGACGATGTCGGCGCCGCTCTCCTGCAGGTACCAGAGCGGGAACAGCGCCGGCGAGATGAAGAACATCGGGAAGATGACAAAGTTCATCGTGCCGGCGAAGTTCTCGAGCTGCTTGATGTGCACCGACAAGAGCAGGCCGAGCGCGCCGAGCATCATCCCGGTCATGATCAGCGCCGGCAGGACGTACAGCCACGCCAGCGGGTCGTTGAACGCGACGTGCAGGCTGGTCAACCAGTCGAACGGCAGGCAGATGACCAGGAACGCGTAGGCCTGGAGCACCGACAGGAAGGTGCCCGAGACGAGCTTGGCGGTGAGCAGGTACCAGCGCGGCAACGGCGCGGTCAGCAGCAGCCGCATCACTCCCATCTCGCGGTCGTAGACCATCGACAGCGACGACTGCATGCCGCTGAACAGCAGCACCATGCAGGTCAGCCCGGGCAGGATGTAGTACTCGTACTCGATGTTGCGCGCGAGATAGGGCTCGCCGGCGTCGACCCCGTAGACGCCGCGGAACCCGACCGCGAACACGAACAGCCACAGCGCCGGGCGGACGAAGGCGGAGAACAGCCGGCCCTTCTGCTGCACGAACTTGATCAGCTCGCGCCGGCTGAGCGCGCCGACGGCGGCCAAGGCATGGCTGGCTTGCATGGCTGGCGTGATCCTCCCCGCTGGCATGCCGCCCGGTCAGAAGCGGCAGGTGGTGTCCCGTTCCTCGTAACCGAGGGTGTCGAGGTCGTTGGTGCGGTGCTTGAAGCCCTCGATCGGCGCGTTGGCCACCACCCATACGTCGCTCGACAGCAGCACCGGCTGGCGCAGCTGGTTGTCCCACGGCCGGAAGCTCATTCCCGGACCCTTGGAGCCGTCGACCCGCATCTGGTCGCCGCGAATGTAGGCCGAGATGTCGGCCGCGGCCAGCGACTTGGTCCGCACCACCGCATCGCCGATGGTCTTCATCGCCACCCACGCGCCCCAGTCGGCCTCGCCCATGCGCCGGCCGTGCATGCGCTCGAAGCGGCCGTGCACCTGCGGCGCGCCGTGGCGGGTGTACGACCAGTGCCAGACCCGCGGCACCAGCCCGGATGCGCCCACCACCGCGGCCGGCTGCAGAGTGTCGTAGGGAACTGCGAGCGCGAACTCGCCGTCGGCGTCGGCGACCATCACCGCGTCGTAGCTGGCGTTGCCGGTGAGAAAGGCAAGGTCGTTGAGCTCGCGCGCGCGCGGGTCGCTGCCGAGCACGAAGCTGCGGGTCTCGGTGACCGCGACGCCGAACAGCTTGGCGGCGCGCTTGAATGCGGACGCGGTAAGCGCGTCCTCGGCCAACGGTCCCTGGAGGATGAGCACGCGCGTCCACTTCTTGGCCTTGAGGAACTGGGCGAGGCCGTCCATCAGCATCGCCCGGCTGGCGGCGGTGTGGAACAGGTGCGGCGCGCAGTCGTCGTTGCGCAGCGAATCGCCGGTCGCGGTGGCGTTGAACAGCAGCACGCCGCTGTCGCGGGTCGCCTTGGCGACCTCCGCCACGGCGGCGTCGGGCAGGTCGAGGACGAACAGGCTGACGCCGTCCGCGGCCAGGCCCTTGATCGCCTCGATCGCCGCCGCCGCGTCGGCCACCGTCCGCCGCTCGAGCGCGAAGTTCGCCTTGGCGACCCGCTTGAGCTGCGCCACGTCGGCGAGGCCGAGCTCAGCGCCGGCCCAGGCGTGCCGGTCGACGATCGCGGTCGCCGAGCGGATGTCGACCGGGTGCAGCCCCCAGTCGTCGTAGCGCACGTCCGGTTCGAGATCGACATAGCCGATGGTCAGCGTCGGCAGCTCGTTCTGGTCGGGCTCGGCAGCCGGCACCGGCACGGGCGCCGCCGCGACGATGGCGAGCAGCAGAAGTGCAGCGACGAACGGGCGAAACATCTGTTGCGCTAGTCGTCGATGCGCACGGTATGCGGCGTGCGCCCGACCGCGACCGAGTTCACGGCCACTTTCTTGGCGGTGTCGATGATGGTGATGTCGTCGCTGGCGCCGTTGGTGACCACGAGCAGTGACTCATCGGCGTTAAGCGCCGCGCCCCACACGCGCTTTCCGGCCAGGATGTAGTCGGTCACCTCGCGGCTCGCCACATCGACGACGGCGACGTGGTTGGCGCGCCCGAGCGTGATGTAGGCGGTCTTGCCGTCGCGGGTCATGGCGAAGTCCACCGGCGAGATGTCCTCCTGGCGCAGGCCGCGCTTCTCGAAATGCACCGTGTCGATCAGCTCGTAAGTCTGCGCGTCGAGGATGGTGACCGTGGCGCCGAGCTCGTTGGTCACCCAGTACTCCTTGTCGTCGGGCGTGACGATGCCGCGGCGCGGCCGGTTGCCGACCAGCACCTCGGTGATGATCTCGCCCTGCCAGGGATCGATCACGAACACGGTGTTGGTCGCTTCCGAGGTGACGAACACCACCTTGCCGTCGTGGCGGAAGGTCACGCCCTCGGGCTCGACGCCGACGCCCTCGACGGTGCGGATGCGCTCGCCGGTGGCGGCGTCGGTCACCGTCACCTCGTTGTCGTCCTCGTTCGCCGCGACCAGGATCTTGCCGCTCGGGTCGAGGGCGAAGATCTCCGGGTCCTCGCCGGCCTGGATGGCGCCGACCACCTCGAGCTTGGACACATCGATGACGTCGATGCGGTCGCTGCCGCTGACCGCGACCAGCAGCCTGGTCTTGCCCTCGACCCAGCGCATGTCGCGCGGGCGCTGGCCGGTGGCGATGGTCTTGACCACCTGGAAGGTCTTGCCGTCGACCACGGTGACGGTGTGATCGGCCTCGTTGCTGACGAAGATGTAGCCGGTTCCGGCCGCCGATGCCGGCCCGGCGAGGCCGAGGGCGAGCAAGGCGGCACCTCCGATTGCCGCGAGCATCTCGTGTCTGGTCATCGTCTCCGTCTCCGTCCGTTCGGCGACCGCGCCGAGCCGGCGCGCTGGGCGTGGCGCCTTTCTACTCCTCGTCCGTCCGGGTCATCGAGACGAAGGCATCGTGAAGGTCGCCGGCGCCGGTCCGGCTGACCAGCTCCGCCGGGCTGCCGGTGGTCAGCACGTGCCCCTCGTGGAGCACGATCACGCGGTCGGCGCGCTCCGCCTCGTCGACCAGGTGTGTGGCCCACAGGATCGCCATCCGGCGCTGCTGCCTGAGCTCGAGGACGTAGGACAACAGGTCCCTGCGGCTGGCCGGGTCGAGGCCGACGGTCGGCTCGTCCATCAGCAACAGCCGCGGCCGGTGGACCAGGGCGCGCGCCAGCTCCACGCGCCGCCTCTGGCCGCCGCTCAGCGCGCGCGTGCGGTCGTGCCGGCGATCGGCGAGCTTGAGGCGGTCGAGCTCCTGGGTGATGCGCCGCTCCGCCTCGGCGCCGCTGATGCCGTGGAGGTTGGCGTGGAACAGGAGGTTCTCCTCGACCGACAGGTCGAGGTCGAGGGTCGGCTGCTGGAACACGACGCCGATCCCGGCCAGTGCCGGCACCGCGTTGCGCCGGATGTCGACGCCGTCGATGACGATGCTGCCGTGGTCGGGCACGAACAGGCCGGTCAGCAGCTGGAACAGGGTGGTCTTGCCGGCACCGTTGGGGCCGAGCAGGGCGACGAACTCCCCGCCCGCGATGGCGATGTCGATGTGGTCGAGCGCCTTGCGCGCGCCGTAGCTCTTGACCACGTCGCGGGCATCGAGAACCCGGGTCTGGGCCACCGTGGCGCCGACCTCGTTCACGCCACCCTCCCCGCGGCCGGCCGGTTTGCGCCATCGCCGTTGCCGTCCACATCCTGGCCGTCGGGCGCGTCGGTGTCTTCCGCGTCCTCGGACACCAGGCCGTGCAGAAGCGACTCGTCCTGCGTCAGCAGCTGCTGGCGGAAGCTTTCGATGCGCGAGTCCTCGGCGCCACGCGGCCGCGGGATCGGTACTCGCGTGTCCAGGATCACGCGCGCCGGGCCGCGCGACAGGAACAGGATGCGGTCGGCGAGGTAGATCGCCTCGCGCAGATCGTGGGTCACGAACAGCACCGTGGTCGGGCGCGCGCTCCACAGGTCGAGCAGCATGCTCCGAAGCCGATTGCCGACCGGCACGTCGAGCGAGACGAACGGCTCGTCGAGCAGCAAAAGGCTCGGCTCGGCGACGAAGGCGCGCGCCAGCGCCACGCGCCGCTGCATGCCGCCCGACAGGCGGTTGGGATACTCGTTCAGGCAATCGCCGAGCTCCATCCGCTCGAGCAGGGCCTCGACCCGTCCGTCGCCGCCCGCGTCCCCGTCGAGCACGATGGCGACGTTCTCGCGCACCGTCGCCCACGGCAGCAGCCGCGGGGTCTGGAACATGTAGCCGATCCGCGCTTGGGCGAGGCTGGTGCCGTCGGCGAAGCGGACCCGCGCCGTGGCGTCGCCGTCGAGCGCGGCGATGATGTTGAGCATGGTGGTCTTGCCGCAGCCCGACGGCCCGACGATGCACACGAACTCGCCGGCCGGGACCTCGAAGCCGAGGCCCTCGATCACCAGCCGCTCGCCGCTGCCGTCGCCGGCCTGGAAGACCTTGCGGTCGATCCGGACCTCGAGTGCCGCGTGCACCCCGGTCATTTGCGCCACCGGGTCATGCGCCGCTCGAGCGGCTCGACCACGCCGATCTCGACCAGCAGCATCACGACGATGAAGGCCATCGTGTAGGCGAGCAGGGCGGCGATGTTGAACTGCTGGAAGAAGATGCTGAGCTGAAAGCCGATGCCGTTGCTGCGCCCCAACAGCTCGACCACCAGCACGATCTTCCAGATCAGCGCGATGCCCGAGCGGCCGGCGATCATCAGATAGGGGTAGAGCTGAGGCAGGAAGAAGCGCAGGAACGTGCGCCGCCGGTCGACCCGGAAGATGCGCGCCACCTCCAGCAGGTCGCGGTCGATGGCGCGCGACCCTTCGCGGATGGTGACGACGACGTTGGGGATCTTGTTCAGCGACACCGCCAGGATCGCGGCGGCCTCGGTCAAACCGAACCAGACGTAGCACAGGATGATGGTGACCAGCGCCGGGATGTTGAGGAACAGGATCAGCCAGCCGTCGAGCAGCGCATCGACCCGGCGCCTGAGCCCCATGACGATGCCGACCGCGGTACCGATCACCATCGCCAGCACGAACGCCGAGATCACCCGCCAGAGCGTGATGCCGAGGTCGCCGAGCAGGCTGCCGTTGACCAGATGATCCCAGAATGCGGTCGCCACCTGCCACGGATCGGGCAGCACCCGCGACTGGGCGGCGGCCGCGGCCACCTCCCAGATCACCAGCAGCAGGACGAAGGAGATCGCCCTCAGCCATGCTTGACTCGTCCCGGCCGCCAGTATGGACGCGGCTTTGATCACCAGTTCCCGCTCCAGACCGTGCCCCGCGCCAGCTCGGTGCTGGCGCCGACCAGGTCGCGGCCGCCGACCTCGGCGACGATCGCGAACGCGGCACGGATCGCCTGCTCCTGGACCGGCCCGAACTCCTTCGGCACGCCGTCGCGATAGCCGTCGCGGAGCGCGACCAGGGTATCGTCGTCCTCGGCGCCGGTCAGCGGCCTGAGCCGCTCCCATTCGGCGTCCGACTCGACCATGATCTTGCGCGCCGCCGCGGCGGCGGCGAGGAAGCTCTTGAGCGCCTCGGGGTTGTCCTTCGCCCACTGCTCGCTGAACACGTAGCCGATCAGCGGCAGGCGGCCGGGAACGCCGAGGGCGGGCAGCAGGTCCTGGACCCGGATCAGCTCGGTCATCTTCTGCGCGCGCAGCCGCGCGGTGTAGTTCCAGAAGTTGAGCACGCCGTCGAGCTCGCCCTGCGCGAACTTCTCGTTCAACAGCGGCGGGGCGGCATAGGCGGGCCGGACCAGCTTGGCGATGTCCTTGCCGTATTGCTTGATCGAGTACGCCCTGAGCAGCAGCCAGCTCTTGTCGAGCGGGCTGCCGGCAACGCCCATGGCCTTGCCGTCAAGCGCCATCAGGCCGTCGACGCCGGCATCGGGGTGGACCATCACCGAGCCGGCGGCCTCGGAATAGGGGACGAAGGTGAAGTCGAAGCCGGCGTCGCGCTGCTGCGAGACCCACAGCCAGTCGGTCACGATCATGTCGACGTCGGCGGCATTCAGCGCGATCGAGGTGGCGTCCTTGTTGGCGAGCAGCACCACGTCGAGCACGACGCCGTTGGCGCGGTCGAGGCCATGATGCTGGATGACGTCGACCTCCCAGTTGACGGTGCCGAACTTGAGCAGCGCCATGCGCACCGACGGCGGGTCGCCCGCGGCCGCGGCCGGATCGGCGAGGCCGAGCGCCAGGGCCACGGCCAGGGACGCGGCAATGGCGGCGCGGCGGACGGCAACAAGACTCATCGCGTTTCCCCTGTTCCGAGCATTTCCCCGCGGCCACTGAACCAGCGGTGGCCGGACCCCCCCGGGTCCGGCCACCCACGAAGTCGCCCCTTATATAGTACGTGCCGGTGGCGGAAAAGAGGCCCGGGCGGGCCGGCCGCCCCGGCATTTGCCTCGCTGCGCCAGCGGTCCATATCGTTGATCACGGGGACGGGACCAGGCGGAGCCCGGCGAGGGATCATGATCGACCTGCTTGGAAGCCAGTTCGGCGGCGTATCGCTCCCCGCGTTTCCGCTCTACCAGGCGCTCGGCAAGACCCGCGACAAGCAGTTCGCGGCGTTCGAGCGCCAGCCGCTGATCGAGCGCGAGGTCGCCTACTTCCTGGAGCACGCCAAGAAGGTCAAGACGGTCGACGAGTTCCTCGCCGACCGGCGGCTGATGGCGGTGGCGCTGTCGGCGTTCGGCATGGAGGACGAGATCCAGTATCTCGGGCGCATGCGCAAGGTGCTGACCGAGCCGGTCGCCGACAAGGACTCGCTCGCCAACAAGCTGATCGACCCGCGCTTCAAGAAGATCGCCGAGGCGTTCCAGTTCGCCGAGCTCGGCACCTTCAACCTCGGCCTGACCAGCTTCCTCAACGACATCGCCGCCAAGTACAAGACCAACGAGTTCGAGCGCTTCCTCGGCGAGCAAAACCCGGCCCTGCGCGAGGTCGAGTATTTCCGCCGCAACATCGGCGACGTCGAGAGCACCTTCAACATTCTCGGCGACCGGGTGCTGCGCGAGGTGGTGACCTTCGCTCTGCGATTGCCGCGCGAGATCGTGTTCCAGTCGGTCGACAAGCAGAAGGCGCTGGTCGATGCGCGGGTCGACATCGAGGACTTCCAGGACCCTGGGTTCGTCGACGATTTCATCCGCCAGTACCTGATCCTCAAGGACTCCGAGGCGACCCAGGCCGCGTTTGGCACCGGCGCCGGCGGCACGGCTGCGGGCGCCTACGTCCTCGACCTGTTCGCCTGAGCCCCCGGCTCGCGGCCGCATGCGGCGGCTGCTACACTGATGGACATGAGCGACCGAGCAGGCGGGCCCGAGGGCGCGCGCGCCCAGTTCGCGGTCGGGCAGCTGGTCCACCACCGCCGGTTCGACTATCGCGGCGTGGTGTTCGATGTCGACGCGACTTTCCAGGGCACCGACGACTGGTACCAGGCGATGGCGATCACCCGCCCGCCCAAGGACCGGCCCTGGTATCACGTGCTGGTCGACGGCGCCGCCCACACCACCTACGTCGCCGAGCGCAACCTGGAGCCGGACACCGAGCACCGGCCTGTTGTCCACCCGCTGGTCGGCGCGGTGTTCGAGCGGTTCGAGAACGGCGCCTATCTGCCCCGGCGCGGGCGCAACTGAGTCGATAGGTTTACGACCCGGCGGCCTCCGCCGTGCGGTGCGCCGGCAGGTCGCCCGCGGTCGTCGCGTCGTAGATCACGCCGTCCGCGTGCAGCGCCCGCAGCTCGTCCGCCGCGACGCCGATCTCGGCCAGCACCTCGCCGGTGTGCTGGCCGAACAGCGGCGCCGCCTTGCGCACCGCCGCCGGGGTCTCGGACAGCTTCACCGGCACGCCGATATTGGGCACGGTGCCGGCGCGCGGGTGCTCGGTCTCGACCAGCATGTCGCGGGCGCGCACGTGAGGGTCGCTCCATACCTCGGCCATGTCGTGGATCGGCCCGGCCGGGAC
>DASWHU010000265.1:0-1730 GCA_036398035.1 Alphaproteobacteria bacterium
GCCTTCGAGGTCGGCGTCTTCGGGCTGATCGGCGGCGCGCCGATGCGCGAACTGCTGGCGGCGCTCGATCCCGCGACCGGCAACCTGTTCGCGCTCGCGCTCCTCGCCACCCTGGCCGGCCCGCGGCTGATGGCGGCGGCCCGCCTCAAGGCTCGGGCGAGACCCTGACCACGAGCTTGCCGAAGTTGTTGCCTTTCAGCAGCCCGATCAGGCCCGCGGGCGCGTTCTCCAGGCCGTCGATGAAGTCCTCGCGATAGCGGATGCGGCCCTCGCGCAGCCAGCCGCCGACGTCGCGCTGGAAGTCCGCGTGCTGGTCGGCGAAGTCGCGGACGATGAAGCCGCGCACGGTGATGCGGTTGGCGAGCACGCGCATCAGGAAGCCGGGCAGCCGGTCGGGGCCGGGCGGCGGCGCGGCGTCGTTGTAGTGCGCGATCAGCCCGCACACCGGCATGCGCGAGAACGGGTTCATCAGCGGCACCACGGCGTTGAGCACCGCGCCGCCGACATTCTCGAAGTAGACGTCGATGCCGTCCGGGCAGGCCCCCTTGAGGCGCTGGGCGAGGTCGGGCGCGCGGTGGTCGACGGCGGCGTCGAAGCCGAGCTCCTCGCGCGCGAAGGCGCACTTGTCCGCGCCGCCGGCGATCGCCACCGCGCGGCAGCCCTTGATCTTGGCGATCTGGCCGACGACGCTGCCGACCGCGCCGGTGGCGGCGGCCACCGCCACGGTCTCGCCGGCCTGGGGCTTGCCGATGTTCAACAGCCCGGTATAGGCCGTCAGCCCCGGCATGCCGAGCACGCCGAGCGCGGTCGACACCGGTGCCGCGCTCGCATCCAGCTTGCGCACGGCCTTGCTGTCGGCGACCGCGTAGTCCTGCCAGCCGGTGCGCCCGACCACCATGTCGCCGGCGGCATAGCCCGGATGGCTCGACGCCTCGACCACGCTCACCGCGCCGCCTTCCATCACGCCGCCGACCTCGACCGGCGGCGCGTAGGATGGGCCCGCGTTCATCCGCCCGCGCATGTAGGGGTCGAGCGACAGATAGACCGTGCGCACCAGCACCTCGCCGGGCGCGGGCGCGGGCACCGGCGCCTGCTCGAGCCGGAAGTCGGCGGGCGTGGGCTCGCCGGCCGGGCGGCGGGCAAGCACGATGCGGCGGTTGACGGGCTGGGTCACGGCGGCCTCCCTCGGGCTCGAGAACTCATGCTAGGATAGGCCGAGCCGCCGCCCGTGTGGTGGGCTTTTCGGCCCCGCCGGCGGTTGCACGTGAAACAGCGAGGGTGCCCGCCATGGCGATCGCGATCCGCCCCCTTCATCCCTCCTTCGCCGCCGAGGTGACCGGCGTCGACCTGAGCGAGCCGCTCGACGACGCGACCGTCGCCGCCATCCGCGCCGCGTTCAACGACCGCGCGGTGCTGGCCTTCCCGGGCCAGCCGCTCACCGACGACCAGCAGATCGCGTTCAGCCTGCGCTTCGGGCCGCTGGAGAAGACCATCACCAGCGCCATGGGCGGCACCGCGGTGATCTCGAACCTCTCCAACACCGACGCCGAGGGCCGGCTGTACCAGACGGACGATGCGCGTGCGCTGTTCCTGTCCGGCAACCAGCGCTGGCACAGCGACAGCTCGTTCAAGGTGGTGCCGGCGATGGCCTCGCTGTTGTCCGCGCGCGAGGTGCCGCCGGAGGGCGGCGAGACCGAGTACGCCGACATGCGCGCGGCCTACGATGCGCT
>DASWHU010000266.1:0-6144 GCA_036398035.1 Alphaproteobacteria bacterium
CCGCTCGGCAAGCTCCGTGTGGTGCTCGACCGGGGTCAGGCGATCCTCGCGCCCGCACAGCACCAGCGTCGGGCACGCGATCCGGGGCAACTCGCCGCGGCCGTCGGCGCGGCCCATGATCGCCTGCTGCTGGCGCGCGAACGCCTCAGGCCCGACGCGCCCCGCCATGGCGGCGATGGCGCCGCACAGTGCCTCGTCCGCGAGCCGGTCCGCGGCCACCAGCAGCGGCAGCAACCGCGGCGTGACCTCGTCGAACCGGCCGCGCGCGGCAAGCGCCAGCAGCTCGCGGCGACGCCGCGTCTGCTCCCCCGATTCCGGCCGCGCCAAGGTGTCGAGAAGAGCCAGGCGCGTGACGCGACCGGGCGCGCGCCGGATGACCTCCTGCGCCACGTAGCCGCCCATCGACAGCCCGGCGAGGGCGAACCTGTCCGGCGCGGCGTCGAGCACGGAGCGGGCCATGTCGGCGATCGACTCGGCGCGGGTGAAGTCCGCCACCGACGGCGCGGCCAGGTCGGACAGCGCCCGCGACTGTGCTGACCACAGGGCGTGGTCGCACAGCAGCCCGGGACACAGGACCAGATGCTGCCGCTCGGCCATTTCCGCGCCCCGGTCAGCGGATCAGGGCGCTCACCTGCTTGAACAGGTTGGTCCCGGCCCGGCCCATGCACTCGCACGGCACCTGCTCGGTCGCCACCACCGGCAAGCCCAGGGCCGGCGCGGCGCGCAACAGCTTGGCGCAATTGGCGACCATGCGCTCGGCCTGATGCATCGCCGGCACCAGCCGCTCCTGGACGTCGATGACCAGGAGGAATGCCGTTGAACTGTTGATTTTCATCGAATCAGTCCCGATATTGCCGGCAGATGCAGGAAACTCCTTCTACTCTTTCTGAGACCGAGACGTCCATTCCCAGCCCGAGCGAGACCGACTCCGGCCCGGCAAGTTTCGATGACCTGGGCTTGAGCGACGTTACGCTGAGGGCGGTCAAGGACGCCGGCTACCTGACCCCGACCCCGATCCAGGCCAAGGCGATCCCGATCATCCTGCAGGGGCGCGACGTGCTGGGCTGCGCCCAGACCGGCACCGGCAAGACCGCGTCGTTCACCCTGCCGATGGTCGATATCCTGAGCTCGGGGCGGGCGCGGGCGCGCATGCCGCGCTCGCTGATCCTCATCCCGACCCGCGAGCTCGCCACCCAGATCGCGGAAAATTTCGAGACCTACGGCAAGTACCACAAGCTGTCGACGGCGCTGCTGATCGGCGGCGTGTCGATGACCGACCAGCAGCGCGCGCTGGAGCGCGGCGTCGACGTGCTGATCGCCACCCCGGGGCGCCTGCTCGACCTGTTCGAGCGCGGCAACATCCTGCTCTCGGGAGTCAAGATCCTGGTCATCGACGAGGCCGACCGAATGCTCGACATGGGCTTCATCCCGGATGTCGAGCGGATCGTCGGGCTGTTGCCGCGGATGCGCCAGACGATGATGTTCGGCGCCACCATGCCGGCCGAGATCCGGCGCCTGGCGGACAGGTTCCTGATGTCGCCGAAGGAGATCACGGTGGCGCCGCCGGCGTCGCCCGCGGAAACCGTCTCGCACGCGGTCTCGATCGTGCGCGGCACGGACAAGGAAGCGGCGCTGTGCGCCCTGATCCGCCACCAGCCGGTCGAGAACGCGCTGATCTTCTGCAACCGCAAGAAGGACGTAGACGTGCTCGACCGTTCGCTGCGCCGCCACGGCTTGTCGAGCGCGGCGCTGCACGGCGACATGTCCCAGCCGGCGCGGACCGAGACGCTCGAGGCGTTCAAGGCGGGCAAGATCACGCTGCTGGTCGCCACCGACGTCGCCGGGCGCGGCCTCGACATCGAGGGCTTGAGCCACGTGTTCAACTACGACGTGCCGCTGCACGCCGAGGATTACGTCCACCGCATCGGCCGCACCGGGCGCGCCGGGCGCACCGGGCGCGCGTTCATGATCGCGACCCCCGCCGACGGCAAGTATCTGGACGCCATCGAGCGCCTGATCAAGCGGCCGGTTGCGCGCATCGAGATCGAGGGCATCGAGCCCGCCGAGGTCGGCGAGGCCGAGGCCGGCCGCGGCGGCCGGCGGCGCCGAAAGCCAACGCCGGAAGCCGCCAAGCGGGCGGCGAAGCCGGCGCCGGCGCCGGCGAAGGGCAAGGCGACGGCCGAGGCCCCCGCCGAGGCCGAGGCCGGTGCCAAGCGCCGCCCCAGCCGCCGGCGGCGGGCCGAGGCAAAGGACTCGCGCGCTCCCGCCAAGCCCCGCCAGGCCGAGGACCGGCCGCGCCAAGACCGGCCGCGCCAAGAGAAGACCGGCGGCGACGGCAAGGTCGTCGGCATGGGCGACCACGTGCCCGCGTTCATGCTAAGAAAGCCACCACGCACCGACGGCTGAGTCGCCGGCGCGTGCACGGTCGGGTGCGACTGGGGCGGCCATGCAGACCATCTTCGTGTCGGTTAAGTGCGAGCTCGGCAAGGCCTACGAGGTGGCCAACGAGCTGGTGCAGACGGTCGAGGAGGTCTCCGAGGTCCACTCGACCTCGGGCAAGTACGACCTGCTGGTCAAGGCCTACCTGGCGGACGACCGCGACATCGGCCACTTCGTGACCGAGCGGGTGCAACGCCTGCCCGGGGTCGCCGACACCTTCACCACCATCGCGTTCAAGGCCTTCACCTGAGGCCGCCGGCGCGAGCGCCGGAAATATGGCATGGCCCAGCGGTTCGACCTGATCGTCCACGGCGGCACCGTGGTCACCCCGGTCGGCCACGACGCTGCCGACATCGGCGTGGTCGCCGGCCACATCGCCGAGATCGGCAACCTCGCCCAGGCCGATGCCGGGCACCGACTCGACGCGCACGGACTGCACGTCCTGCCCGGGGTGATCGACAGCCAGGTGCATTTCCGCGAGCCCGGCGGCGAGCACAAGGAGGACCTGGCGACCGGCACCGCTGCCGCCGCGCTGGGCGGCGTGACCGCGGTGTTCGAGATGCCCAACACCGATCCACCGACGACCAGCGCGGCGGCGCTCGCCGACAAGCTCGCCCGCGCCCGCGGCCGCGCCTGGGTGGACCACGCCTTCTTCATCGGCGCCGCGCCCGACAACCTCGACCGGCTGGCCGAGCTCGAGCGCCTGCCCGGCTGCTGCGGGGTCAAGATCTTCATGGGCTCGTCGACCGGCACGCTGCTGCTCGCCGACGACGCCAATGTCGAGCGCGCGCTGCGCGCCGGCCGGCGCCGGGTCGCGGTGCACGCCGAGGACGAGGCGCGGCTCAAGGAGCGGCGCAGGCTCGCGGAGTCTGGCGGTGGGCCGGAGCTGCACCCCGAATGGCGCGATGTCGAGTGCGCGCGGCGCGCCACCGAGCGGCTGCTGGCGCTGGCCAAGCGCACGCGCCGGCCGGTGCACGTGCTGCACGTGTCCACCGCGGAGGAGATGGCGCTGCTCGCGACACGGCCGAAATGGGTCAGCGTCGAGTGCACGCCGCAGCACCTCACCCTCGAGGCGCCGGACTGCTATTGCCGGCTCGGCACCCTCGCCCAGATGAACCCGCCAATCCGCGACGCGCGCCACCGGGCGGCGCTGTGGGCGGGACTCGCCGGCGGCGTGGTCGACGTGATCGGCTCCGACCACGCTCCGCACAGCCTTGCAGAGAAGGCGCGGCCCTACCCCGAGAGCCCGTCGGGAATGCCCGGCGTGCAGACCTTGCTGCCGATCATGCTCGACCACGTCCATGCCGGCCGGCTCGGCCTCGACCGGCTGGTGGAGCTGGTCTCGGGCGCTCCCGCCCGCCTGTTCCAGGTCGAACGCAAGGGCGCGATCCGGGTCGGCTTCGACGCCGACCTCAGCCTGGTCGACCTCGCCGCCCGGCGCGAGATCACCGACGACTGGCTGGCGAGCAAATGCGGCTGGAGCCCGTTCGCCGGCACCACCGTCACCGGCTGGCCGATGGCGACCGTGGTGCGCGGCCAGGTGGTGATGCGCGACGGCGAGCTGGTCGGCCGGCCGGCGGGCGCGCCGGTCCGCTTCGCCGACCTGATCGCCGACGCGGCGGCGGGCGGCGCATGAGCGCCATTGACCCGCGCGCGGCCGGCCACCACGTGGCATCGGTCATGGACGCCGATGGCATACGCTCGCGCGCGGCTTGCGGACTCCGCGCGGCGCTGGTTGCGGTCTTGGCGGGATTCGCAGCCCTGCCCGCCTCGGCGCAGGACTTCGACGTTCCCGAAGGATTCGCCAGCGAGATCGTGCGCGACCTCGGCACCGCCGGCGAGCCGCGCGCGATCCTGCGCATCCATCCCGAGGACGGCGCGTTCTCGGGCCTGAGCACGGTCGAGCTGGAGCCGGTGGCAGGCGACATCGACGATCCCGTCGCCTGGCTGCGCGAGCGCATGATCGCCCGCTTCGAGGACCTGGTGCCGGACCCCGAGGCGATGATGGACAACCCCGACAGCCCGTTCGGCGACCCGAGCTTCGCCGAGCTGCGCGAGGCGATGTCGGACTTGATCACCAGGCTCGCCGAGCTCGGCCGGCTGCCGCTGGAGTACTGCGACGACCCCAGCGAGCTGCACAACCGGGCCGGCAGCCTGCACGAGCTGTCGTGCCGGTTCACCGTCGGGCCGATCAGCCACTACCAGGTTCTCAGGCTGCAGAACGTCGGCGGGCTGTGGTACTACACGCGCATCCGCACCATGAACGAGCGCCGCCTGCGTCATCTGCTCGCGATCGCGAACTCGTTCCACACCGACTGAGCTTGGCGCCATGACCAGCCAGCCCGAGAGGGAGCTCCCTGCGCCCGCCGCGCCGCGCGCGGCCGGCGCCGCCTTCGACTGGGCCGATCCGTTCCTGCTCGCCGACCAGCTGAGCGAGGAGGAACGCATGATCGCCGAGACCGCGCGCGCGTTCGCGCAACGGCGGCTGATGCCGGGCATCGTCGAGGCCAACCGCCACGAGCGCTTCGAGCGCGCGCTGATGGCGGAGATGGGCGCGCTCGGTCTGCTCGGCGTCACCCTCGAGGGATACGGCTGCGCGGGCGCGAGCTCGGTCGCCTACGGCCTGGTCGCACGCGAGATCGAGCGCGTCGATTCCGCCTACCGGTCGTGCCTGTCGGTGCAATCGAGCCTGGTGATGTGGCCGATCCACGCCTACGGCACCGAGGCGCAGAGGCGGAAATACCTTCCCGGCCTCGCCCGCGGCGATCTGATCGGCTGCTTCGGCCTGACCGAGCCCGACCACGGCTCCGACCCCGGCGGCATGATCAGCCGCGCGCGCGCGGCCGCCGGCGGCTTCCGCCTCTCGGGCACCAAGACCTGGATCACCAACAGCCCGATCGCCGACCTGGCCGTGGTCTGGGCCAAGGACGACGACGGGCACATCCGCGGCTTCGTGCTCGAGCGCGGCATGGACGGGCTTGCGACGCCCAAGATCGAGGGCAAGTTCTCGCTGCGCGCCTCACCCACCGGCCAGATCGTCATGGACGACGTGCTCGTGCCGGCCGAGAACGCCTTTCCCGACATCCGCGGGCTTGCCGGCCCGTTCGGCTGCCTCAACAACGCCCGCTACGGCATCGCCTGGGGGGCGATGGGCGCGGCCGAGTTCTGCTGGCAGGCGGCGCGCGATTACGTGCTCGACCGTAAGCAGTTCGGCCGGCCGCTGGCCGCCAACCAGCTGATCCAGAAGAAGCTCGCCGACATGCAGACCGAGATCACGCTCGGCCTGACCGCCTGCCTGCGGCTGGGCCGGCTGATGGACGCGGACCGCGCGACACCCGAGATGATCTCGATGTTGAAGCGCAACAACGCCGGCAAGGCGCTCGACGTGGCGCGCATGGCGCGCGACATGCACGGCGGCAACGGCATCTCCGACGAGTTCCACGTCATCCGCCACCTGGTCAATCTGGAGACCGTGAACACCTATGAGGGCACGCACGACATCCACGCGCTGATCCTCGGCCGCGCGCAGACCGGCATTCAGGCCTTTACCGGCTGATTCGGCAGCGCGGAACGGTCAGTCGAGCAACGGCCGCAGCAGCGCGTAGGCGAGCATGCCAGCGCTGACCAGCAGACCGGCGACGGGCACCCAGATCGGACAGGCGCGCGCGCCGGGCGGCAGCGGATCGCGCCGCTTGATGCGGATCA
>DASWHU010000267.1:0-8218 GCA_036398035.1 Alphaproteobacteria bacterium
GCGGAGGCGCGCCGGCGCGCCGCGCGCACGGTGCTCGACCAGCTGTTCGAGTGCTTGTGCGCGTGGCTCGCCCCGGCGCTCGCCTTCACCGCCGAGGAGGCGTGGCTCGAGCGCAACCCCTCGGGCGACGGCAGCGTCCACCTCCGCACCTTCCCCGAGCTGCCCGAGTCCTGGCGCGACGACGCGCTCGCGGACAAGTGGCGGCGGGTGCGCGCGATCCGGCGCGTGGTCACCGGCGCGCTCGAGGTCGCCCGGCGCGACAAGCGCATCGGCGCGAGCCTGCAGGCGCATCCCGAGCTGTTCGTCACCGCCGCCGACGCCGAGCTGCTGGCGGGCCTCGACCTCGCCGAGCTCGCGATCACCTCGGACCTCACGCTCACTGTCGGCGCGGGCCCCAAGGACGCATGGCGGGCGGCGGACGAGCCGGCGGTGGCGGTGGCGGTGCGGCTCGCCGCGGGCGCCAAGTGCCAGCGCTGCTGGCGGGTGCTGCCCGAGGTCGCCGCCGACACCGGCCTGTGCCGGCGCTGCGACGCCGTGGTCGCGGCACAGGCCGCGGCCTGACCATGCTGAGGCTCGGCCTCGCGGTCGCGCTCGGCGTGCTGGTGCTCGACCAGGCGCTCAAGGCGGTGATGCTCGGTCTCTTGCCCGAGCCCGGCTCGGTGCGCGCAGTGACCGGCTTCTTCAACCTGGTCCATGTGCGCAATACCGGCGTCAGCTTCGGCATGTTGCAGTCGGACTCGCGCCTCGGGCCGTGGCTGCTTGCCGGCTTCGCGATCGTGGTGTCCGCGGCGCTCGGCGTGTGGCTCGCGCGCGCGCCCTCGCGGCTGCTCGCGGTCGCGCTCGGGCTGACCATCGGCGGCGCGCTCGGCAACGTCATCGACCGGGTGCGCTTCGGCGCGGTGTTCGACTTCCTCGACCTGCATGCCTTCGGCTGGCACTGGCCGGCGTTCAACCTGGCGGACTCGGCGGTCACGGTCGGGGTGGCGGGCCTGCTGCTCAGCTCGTTGCTCGCGCCGGCGCGAGGCACTAGAGTGAAGGGACCGCAATGAGGCGAGGCGAACAATGACGGTCAACGCAACGCAGCGGGCAGGCGTGCTGGCAGTGGCGATCCTGAGCCTGGCGCTCGCCGGCTGCGGCCAAACCTTCAAGAAGAGCCTGGGCCTCGGCAAGCAGGTCCCCGACGAGTACCAGGTGGTCGAGAATGCGCCGCTGTCGCTGCCGCCGGACTTCCACCTGCGGCCGCCGGCACCCGGCGCGCCGCGCCCGCAGGAGCTCGACGTGCGCCGCCAGGCCGAGGAGATCCTGCTCGGCCCGCGCCAGGCCGCGAGCGGCCAGGCCGAGCTGCGCTCGGCGGGCGAGCTCGCGTTCCTCAACATGGCCGGCGCGACCGAGGTCGACCCCGGCATCCGCCAGATCATCAACCGCGAGAGCGGGGTGCTGGCGGCCGAGGACGAGGGCTTCGTCGAGCGGCTGATGTTCTGGCAGAAGCCGCCGGCGGAGGGCGTGTCGATCGACCCGGTGGCGGAGTCCGAGCGCCTGCGCCAGAACGCCGAGGCCGGCCGGCCGGTGACCTATGGCCCGACGCCGGTGATTGCGCGCAAGGAACAGGCGCCGCTCGAGGGCCTGAGCCCGTTCTGAGCGGCGCGCAGGGCCTTGTATCGGTGCGGCGCAAGTCCAAGTTGGACAAATGCGGGCTGCCGCGGGCACTGCCGCGTCCGGCGCGTATCGACGGCAGGAGGCGTGGGCCATGTGGCGGAACGGGGCGCGGCGCGCAGTGACCGGGACGGCATCCGGGAGCACGGGCCGGTGAGCCGTGCGCGTGCGGCCGCCGCCGCCGTCCTGTGGCTGGCGGCGGCGCTGCTGGCGCCGCCGGCGCTGGCCGAGCCCGGCGCCACGTTCGGCGCCGAGACCTTCATGCTCGACAACGGCATGCAGGTGGTGGTGATCCCCAACCAGCGCGCGCCGGTGATCCACCATTCGGTGTGGTATCGCGTCGGCGCCGCCGACGGCCCGCGCGGCAAGTCGGGCATCGCCCACATGCTCGAGCACCTGATGTTCAAGGGCACCGAGCAGGTTCCGGCCGGCGAGTTCTCGAAGACCATCGCCCGCAACGGCGGCAACGACAACGCGTTCACCAGCCAGGACTACACCGGCTACTTCCAGAACGTCTCCCCGGAGCGGCTCGTGATGGTGATGGAGATGGAGGCCGACCGCATGGTCAACCTGTCCTTCGCCGAGAACGACTTCCTCACCGAGCGCGACGTGGTGGCCGAGGAACGGCGCAGCCGCACCGGCAACCAGGCGAGCGCCCTGTTCGCCGAGCAGGTCAACGCGAGCCAGTACCTGGCCCATCCCTACCGGCTGCCGATCATCGGCTGGGACCAGGAGATCCAGGACTACACCTACGACGACGCGGTCGACTTCTATCGCAGCTATTACGCCCCCAACAACGCCATCCTGATCGTCGCCGGCGACGTCACCGCGGGGACGTTGAGGCCGCTCGCCGAACGCACCTATGGCCGCATCCCGGCGCGCGTCGTGGCAGCGCGGGCGCGGCCGGTGGAGCCGCCGCAGCTCGCCGCGCGCCGGGTGCTGATGCGGGACGCCCGCGTCGCCGATCCCGAATGGATGCGCAGCTATCTGGTGCCGAGCTATCACGCCGACCCGGACGGCCAGGCGGTCGCGATCGACGTGCTCGCCAACGTGCTGGGCGGCGGCATCACCGGCCGGCTCTATCAGCGGCTGGTGGTCGACCGCCAGGTCGCCAACTCGGCCGGGTCCTTCTACGACGGGCTCGCCTACGACCGCTCGCGGCTGATCGTCTATGTGCGCCCGCGCCCCGGGCAGGCGATCGAGGAGGTCGAGGCGGCGGTCGACGAGGTGCTGGCCGAGGTCATGGACCGGGCCGTGGACGCGGACGAGCTCGCGCGCGCCAAGTTCGGCATGCGTGCCGATGCGGTCTATGCCCGTGACCAGCTCGCCTCGGTGGCACGCATCTTCGGCGTCGCGCTGACCGCGGGCCTTTCGGTCGCCGACGTCGAGGGCTGGCCCGAGCTCGTCGAATCGGTGACCGCGGAGCAGGTCCAGGCGGCGGCGCGCGCGGTGCTGGTGCCGGCGCGCTCGGTCACCGGCGTGCTGTTGCCGGAAACCAAAGAGGCGCTCTAGCGATGGCGCGCCTCGCCTCGTGCGTCGCCGGCGCCGCGCTGCTGCTGCTGGTCCTGCTCGCACCGCTGCGCGCGCGCGCGGTCGAGGTCGAGCGCGTGGTCAGCCCCCAGGGCATCGAGGCGTGGCTGGTCGAGGCGCACGCGGCGCCGTTCCTGACCATGCAGTTCGCCTTCCGAGGCGGCACCAAGCTCGACCCCGAGGGCAGGGAGGGGCTGGCGGAGTTCGTCTCGGCGCTGTTCAACGAGGGCGCCGGCGACATGGACGCGCGCGCGTTCCAGAACGCGCTCGACGACAATGCCGTGCGCATGAGCTTCGACGCCGGCATCGACGAGCTCGACGGCACGCTGCAGACCCTGACCGAGAGGCAGGACCGGGCCTTCGAGCTTCTGGCGCTGGCGCTCAACGCGCCGCGCTTCGACGCCGACGCCGTCGAGCGGGTGCGCGCGCAGCAGCTCGCCGGGCTCGAGCGCGACGCCAAGGACCCGCGCGCGATGGCCGAGAAGCTGTGGTACCGCGCCGCCTTCGCCGACCATCCTTACGCCCGCCCGCCCGAAGGCGCGCCCGAGTCGGTGCGTGCGATCACGGTCGCGGACCTGCGCTCCTGGGTCGCGGCGCGGCTCGCCCGCGACGTGCTCGCAATCGGCGTCGCCGGCGACATCGATGCCGCCACCCTCGGCCCGCTCCTCGACCGGGTGTTCGCCGGCCTGCCTGCGCACGCGGCGCCGGCGTCCGTCGCCAAGACCGTGCCCGACGCCGCCGGCGAGGTGCTGGTCGAGCGCATGCCCCAGCCGCAGAGCCTGGTGATGTGGGGCCAGCGCGGCCTCGCCCGCGACGACCCCGATTACTACGTCGCCTATGTCATGAACCACATCCTCGGCGGCGGCGGCTTCACCTCGCGCCTGACCGAGGAGGTGCGCGAGAAGCGCGGCCTCGCCTATGGCGTCTACAGCTACCTGTTGCCGCTCGACGACGCGCCGTTGCTGATGGGCGGGGTGGCCACCCAGAACGAGCGGGTCGCCGAATCGCTCGACATCGTGCGCGCCGAGTATGCCCGGCTGCGCGACGGCGGCGTGTCGGCCGCGGAGCTCGCCGACGCCAAGACCTACATCACCGGCTCGTTCGCCCTGTCGCTCGATTCGAACCGCGAGATCGCGGGGCGTCTGGTCGGCATGCAGACGGCCGATCTCGGCATCGACTATCTCGACCGCCGCAACGGGCTGATCGAGGCGGTCACGGTCGCGGACGTGGGCCGCGTCGCGCACGCCCTGCTCGCGCCCGAGCGGTTCACCGTCGTCGTGGTCGGCGACCCGGCCGGCATCCATCCCACCGCCGCGGCGGGCGGCGCGGAGTAGGCAACGCCGGTACCGGCCGCGCGCGACCACGACCGCCTCGACCACCGCCTGCTCCTGCTGCCGCGACCGCGAATGGCAAGAGACCTCAACCAGTCACGCATGCGCGACTCGCGGATCACCGTCCTGGCCGCGCTCGCCATCGTCCTGTTCTCGCGCCAGTACTGGCCCGACAGCACCCTGCCTCACGAGCTGTTCGAGCTCGCCGGCTACGCACTGATCGCGGCGTGCGTGCTCGGGCGCCTGTACACCACCGCGTTCCTGGGCGGGTTCAAGAACCGCCAGCTGATCGACTGCGGCCCGTTCTCGGTGATGCGCAACCCGCTCTATTTCTTCTCCCTGCTCGGCGTGACCGGCGCGGCGCTGATGTCCAACCATCCGCTGGTGATGATCGGGCTGCCGGCGGCGTTCCTGGCCATCTTGATGCGCCAGATCCGGCGCGAGGAGCGGTTCCTCGCGACCAGGTTCGGCGACGACTACCGACGCTATGTGGAGACGGTGCCGAGGCTGTGGCCGAGGCTCGCCGGCTATCGCGCCCCGGACTCGATCGCGGTCTCGACGCGCGTCCTTGCCAGCGCGGTCGCCGACGCGGTGTGGTGGTTCGTGCCGCTGCCGCTGATCGAGCTGATCGAGTACGCGCAGCAACAGGGCTACCTGCCGATCGTCTTCGGCTAGCGCGCCGCGGCCGCGCTTTCCGCACCCGGTCGCCTCTGCTAGGTTGCGGGCGGTGCCCTACGACCACGACATCTCGGCCTGCTTCGCCGCACGCATCGGCGATGGCGGGCTCGATGAGGCGGAGTTCGAGGCCGCGCTCGCCCGCACCCGGCCCGCGCTGGCGCGCCTGCGCGCCTGGCACGCGGACGGCAGCTTGCCGCTGCTGGCGCTGCCGGCGCGCAGCGACGACCTTGCCGTGCTGCAGCCGCTGATCGCCGAGGCGGGAGCCAAGTTCGACCGCCTGGTGGTGCTCGGCACCGGCGGCTCCTCGCTCGGCGGGCGGACCCTCGCCGCGCTCGCGCCGCAAGCTGCCGGCCGCCTCCACTTCGCCGACAACATCGACCCCGACGGCTTCGAGCACTTGCTTGGCGGCCTCGACCTCCACCGCACCCTGTTCGCGGTGATCAGCAAGTCGGGCGGCACCGCCGAGACCATGACCCAGTTCCTGATCGCGTTCGAGGCGGTGCGCGCGGCGGTGGGCGAGGCGGGCGCGCGCGGCTGCTTCCTGCTGGTCACCGAGCCCGGCGACAATCCGCTCAGGCGCCTCGGCGCACGCCACAAGCTGGCACTGTTCGACCACGACCCGGGCCTCGGCGGGCGCTTCTCGGTGCTGTCGCTGGTCGGCATGATTCCGGCGCTGTTCGCAGGCGTCGATGCGCTCGCCGTGCGCAAGGGCGCCGGGCAGGTGCTCGCGCGCACCCTCGAGGCCCGCGACGCGGCGGCATCCGAGCCCGCGCGGGGCGCCGCCGTCCAGGTCGCGCTCGCCGAGGCGCGCGGCGTCGCCACCACCGTGCTGATGCCCTATTGCGACCGGCTCGGCGACTTCGCCATGTGGTTCCGCCAGCTGTGGGCGGAATCGCTCGGCAAGGGCGGCAAGGGCACCACGCCGGTGCGCGCGATCGGCGCGGTCGACCAGCACAGCCAGCTCCAGCTCTATCTCGACGGCCCGCGCGACAAGCTGTTCACGCTCGTCCTGCTCGACCAAGCCGGGCGCGGGCGCCGGGTCGAGCCCGAGCTGGTCGCGGGCGAGCCGGCGCTCGGCTACCTGTCGGGGCGGACCATGGGCGATTTGTTCGCGGCCGAGCAGCGCGCGACCTGGGACACGCTCGCCGCGCGCGGCCGGCCGGTGCGCGTGGTCCGCCTCGACCGGCTCGATGCGCGCGCGCTCGGCGCGCTGCTGATGCACTTCATGCTCGAGACCATCATCGCCGCCGAGCTGTGGGGGGTCGATCCGTTCGACCAGCCGGCGGTCGAGGACGGCAAGCGGCGCGCCCGCCAAAGCCTCGCCGGCGCGGCCGAGGTGCCGGCGTGAGCGCGCTCCGCCGCCTGCCCGAGTCGGTGGTCAACCGGATCGCCGCCGGCGAGGTGGTCGAGCGGCCGGCGAACGCGGTCAAGGAGCTGGTCGAGAACGCGGTCGACGCCGGCGCGCGCCGCATCGAGGTGACCTTGCGCGACGGCGGCAAGAGCCTGATCGCGGTCGCCGACGACGGCTGCGGCATCGCCGCGGGCGAGCTCGCGCTGGCGGTCGAGCGCCACGTCACCTCGAAGCTCGCCGGCGACGATCTTTCCGACATCCGGAGCCTCGGCTTCCGCGGCGAGGCGCTGCCCGCGATCGGTGCGGTCAGCCGCATGACGCTCGCCTCGCGCCCCGCCGGCGCCGAGTCGGCGTGGGCGATCGAGGTCGCGGGCGGGCGGATCGGCGCGCCGCACCCGCTGGCCGGCGCCCCCGGCACCCGGGTCGAGGTGCGCGACCTGTTCTTCGCCACCCCGGCCCGGCTCAAGTTCCTCAAGGGCGCCGACGCCGAGACCGGCGCCTGCGTCGACGCGGTGGCGCGGATCGCGCTGGCGCGGCCCGAGATCGCGTTCACCGTCCATGCCGACGGCCGCAAGCGGCTCGCCGCCGATGCCGCCCAGGGCGAGCTGTTGGACGCGCGCCGCGCGCGCCTCGCCGCGGTGATGGGCGAATCGTTCGCGGCCAACGCGGTGCCGGTCGCCGCCGCGCGCGACGGCGTGCGCATCGACGGCTTCGCCGGGCTGCCGACCTACACCCGCGCCCAGGCCCGCCAGCTCTATCTGTTCGTCAACGGCCGGCCGGTGCGCGACCGGCTGCTGCACGGCGCCGTGCGCGCCGCGTACCGGGACCTGCTCGCCCGCGACCGCCACCCGGTGGTGGCGCTGTTTCTCTCGCTGGAGGCGGCGGCGGTCGACGTGAACGTCCACCCGGCCAAGGCCGAGGTGCGCTTCCGCGACGCAGGCACCGTGCGCGGGCTGATCGTCAGCGCGCTCCGCCACGCGCTCGACGCCGCCGGCTACCGCGCCTCGACCACGGTGGCGCATGCGGCGCTGGCTGCGCTCACGCCCCATGCCGGCGTGCCGGGACTATTTCCCCAGCCCGGGCGCGCGCCGGCGGCGGCCTTGGCCGAGGCCGCGGCGGGATTCCAGGCGCCGCTTGCCGGCACCCCGCCCGCCGGGCGCGTCGAGGCGGGCGAGGACCCGGGCGCCGAGTCGCTCGCCGAGGCCTATCCGCTGGGCGCCGCGCGCGGCCAGCTGCACGAGACCTACATCGTCGCCCAGACCACGGCCGGAATCGTCATCGTCGACCAGCACGCCGCCCACGAGCGCCTGGTGCTGGAGCGCATGCGCCGCGCGCTCGCGTCGCACGGCGTCGCCCGCCAGATGCTGCTGATCCCCGAGGTGGTCGAGCTCGATCCGGCGCTCGCCGCCGGCCTCGCGGCGCGCGCCGGCGAGCTCGCCGAGCTCGGCCTGGCGGTCGAGGCGTTCGGCGACGGCGCGGTGGTGGTGCGCGAGGTGCCGGCCCTGCTCGGCCAGGCCGACATTTCCGGCCTGGTGCGCGACCTCGCCGACGACCTCGCCGAGATGGACAGCGCGCTCACCTTGAAGGAGCGTCTCGACCACGTCTGTGCGACCATGGCCTGCCACGGCAGCGTGCGCGCCGGTCGCCGGCTGACGGTCGCCGAGATGAACGCGCT
>DASWHU010000268.1:0-12707 GCA_036398035.1 Alphaproteobacteria bacterium
CCGCGCGAGCGCGTAGGCCGCACAGTCGCCGAAGTTGAGCCCGGCAGGATGGCGTCCCTTGCCGAAGCGGCGAAAAGCCGAGCGCGCGATCTCGGCCTGCTCACCGTCGAACGCGACCACTGCGAGATCCAGCTCGCGCAGCAGGCTGTCGAGCTCGATACCGCCCAGCTCGCCCTTGCGCGTCTCGGCGAGCAGACCTGACTCGAGCACGGAGACCGCGGAAACCAGCCTCACCGTCGCCCGGTCGAGCAGCTCCAGGAAGATCGAGGCTTCGGCCTCCCCCTGGAGGATGGCCATGAGAGCGGAGGTGTCGGCGACCATCAGGTCGGAATGCCGTGCTCGTCGTAGCCCAGGATCTCGTCGTCGGTGCGCGTGTCGCGGGCGGGAAGTGCGGCATAGCGGCGGGCGATCGCGGCCACGCGCTCCGCCAGTCCCGGCGTTCGAAGGCGCTTCTTCTCGCGCGCAAGCTCGCTCTCAAGGGAGTGGATGACGACCTCGGTGATCGTCTTCCCCTGCCGGCGGGCGAGCTCCCGCGCCAGCCGGTCGGCCTCGGGATGCTTTATGTTGAGCGCCACGGTTCTTCCGTATTCTTCCTGACCGACTACATTCTATACGTCGACCACGTTCGCGCAATACGTTAACTTAGTTAGTGGACGCCCAGCGATTTCCGGGGGGGCACCGATTGTTCCCCAATCGTGCTACACTGTCGGCGACGGGAGTCATCAACCCATGGCCAAGACGGATACCATTCGTGCCCGGGTCGAGCCCGAGCTCAAGAGGCAGGCGGAGTCGGTGCTGGACAAGCTCGGGCTGTCACCGGCCGAGGCGATCCGGCTGTTTTACCGCCAGGTCGTGCTCCGTCGCGGCCTGCCATTCGCTGTCGAGATTCCGAATGCCGAGACCCGCGCGGCGATGCGCCAGGCGCTGGAGGGCGAGGACCTGACCGAGTGGCCAGACCTCGACACCCTGCAACGCGCCCACAACGGCGCAGATTGACCGTATCAGCCATTGGCGCCCGAAATCCCACCGCAGTCTCAGTCAAGTTGTCGGTGACCTAGACGCGCGGAGGCATTGCGACGGGGCGCGACAGCCATGGGAGCGGGCCGGTGACGCGCCGCCTCAAGACGACCAAGCGGTTCGAACGCGACCTGAAGCGCGCCAAGCGACGAGGCAAAAACCTGCAGAAGCTGTAGGCGGTGGTCGAGCGACTGCTCGAAGCCAAGCCGCTCGACCGGCGGCACCGCGCGCATGCGTTGTCGGGAGAGTGGGCGAGCTTGCACGAGTGCCACGTCGAGCCTGACTGGCTGCTGGTCTGGCGCCAGAGCGACGACGAGTTGGTCCTGGTCCGGACCGGCACCCACGCCGACTTGTTTGAGTGAGTCTGCCGCCGGCGCTTGACTTGGGGCGGGATTTGGCGTTAGGCACGCGGCGTCCGCGGCGGGCCGCCGGTTGAGGCGCCGCCGCCCGGGTTCCTGGGAAGCTGGCATGTTCGACTCGCTCGCCGACCGTCTCGGCGACATCTTCGACCGTCTGCGACGGCGCGGCGCGCTCGGCGAGGCCGAGGTGGGCGCGGCGCTGCGCGAGGTGCGCGTGGCGCTGCTCGAGGCAGACGTCGCGCTGCCGGTGGTCAAGGAGTTCATCGACAAGGTGCGCGCGCGCGCGCTCGGCGCCGAGGTGCTGCGCTCGGTCACGCCCGGCCAGATGGTGGTCAAGATCGTCCACGACCACCTGGTCGAGATGCTGGGCGCCGAGCCCGCGCCGCTCGCCCTCGCCGGCAACCCGCCGGTGGCGGTGATGATGGTCGGCCTGCAGGGCTCGGGCAAGACGACCACCGCTGCCAAGCTCGCGCTGCGCCTCAAGAGCCGCGAGCGCAAGAAGGTGCTGCTCGCCTCGCTCGACGTCCAGCGCCCGGCGGCGCAGGAGCAGCTCGCGGTGCTCGCGGGCCAGGCCGGCATCGAGGCGCTGCCGCAGGTCGCCGGCCAGCCGCCGGTCGACATCGCCAGGCGCGCGATGGAAGCGGCTCGGCTCGGCGGCTACGACGTGGTGGTGCTCGACACCGCCGGCCGGCTGCACGTCGACGAGGCGCTGATGGCCGAGCTCGCTGCGGTGCGCGCCGCCACCCTGCCGCACGAGGTCCTCCTGGTCGCCGACGCGCTGACCGGCCAGGACGCGGTCAACATCGCGCGCACCTTCAAGGAGCGGGCGCAGATCACTGGCATCGTGCTCACCCGCATCGACGGCGACGCCCGCGGCGGCGCGGCGCTGAGCGCGCGCGCGGTCACCGGCTGCCCGATCAAGCTGGTCGGCACCGGCGAGAAGCTGGATGCGCTCGACGTGTTCCATCCCGACCGTATCGCCCAGCGCATCCTCGGCATGGGCGACGTCGTCTCGCTGGTCGAGAAGGCGGCCGAGTCGATCGCCGAGGACGAGGCCGAGAAGCTCGCCGCCAAGCTCGGGCAGGGCCGCTTCGACCTCGACGACCTTGCCGGCCAGCTCCGCCAGATGCGCCGGATGGGCGGCATCGAGGGGCTGATGGCCCTGCTGCCGGGGGTCGCCAAGGTCAAGGACCAGCTGGCCCGAGCCAATATCGACCAGTCCGTGATCCGCCGCCAGGAGGCGATCATCTCGTCGATGACCGCGGCCGAGCGGCGCAACGCCAAGCTGATCGGCGCCTCGCGCAAGCGGCGCATCGCCGCCGGCTCCGGCACCACGGTCCAGGACGTTAACCGCCTGCTCAAGCAGTTCAAGGACATGGGCCTGATGATGAAGCGGGTCCGGAAGCTGGGGACGAAGGGCCTCGCCCGCCACGGCCTCGCCGGCGCGCTGCCGCCGGGCTTCCCGACCCGCTGATGTGGACCGCGGCCACGGGTTTGGATTAAAAGACGCGACGCGCGTCGTCGGAGGTTGGAAAGCATGGCGTTGAGGATTCGTCTGGCCAGGGCCGGAGCCAAGAAGCGTCCGCACTACCGGATCGTGGTCGCGGATTCGCGCAAGCCGCGCGACGGCCGCTTCCTCGAGAAGCTCGGCACCTACAGCCCGCTGCTGCCCAAGGACAGCCCCGAGCGCGTGCGCCTCAATGCCGAGCGGGTCAAGTACTGGCTCGAGCGCGGCGCGCTGCCCAGCGACCGGGTCGCGCGCATGCTCGGCGGGGCCGAGGTCATCGCCATGCCGGCGGCGCGCCAGAACCCGATCAAGGCGCGGCCGCGGAAGAAGGCGCAGGAGCGCCTGGCCGCGGCCGAGAGCGCGGCAGCGGCGGCAGCGGCGGCGCCGGCGCCGGCCGTGACGCCCGCGCCCGCGGCCGAGACGCCCGCGCCCGCGCCCGCGGCCGAGACGCCCGCGCCCGCGGCCGAGACGCCCGCGCCCGCGGCCGAGACGACTGCGCCCGCGGCCGAGACGACTGCGCCCGCGGCCGAGACGACTGGGCCCGCGGCCGAGACGACTGGGCCCGCGCCGGCGGCCGGGGACAGCGGCGAGGCCGGCGCCGAGCCGACCTAAGCTCGGCATCGAGCATGGCGGCGCGCGGCGAGACAGGGGCCGGCGCGCGCATCCTCGCCGGCGTGATCAGCGGCGCCCACGGCGTGCGCGGCGCGGTCAGGATCAAGCCCTACATCGCCGATGCGGACGCGGACTCCTTGTTCAAACAGATGTGCGACGAGACCGGCCGGGTCCTCGGCTTGCACGTCGTCGCGGCGCGCGCCCGCGACGTGATCGCGACGCTGGACGGGGTGCGCGACCGCGACGCCGCCCAGGCGCTCAAGGGCACCCGGCTGTACCTGCCGCGCACCGCGCTGCCCGCGCCGGGCGCCGAGGAGTACTATCACGCTGACCTGATCGGGCTTGCGGTCGAGCGCACCAGCGGCGAGGCAGTGGGCAAAGTGAGCGCGGTCCACGACTTCGGTGCCGGCGCCGTGATCGAGATCGCGACCGCAGCGGGCGCGGTGATGGTTCCCTTCACCCGCGCGGCGGTGCCGGTGGTCGACCTTGCGCACGGGCGGCTGGTGATCGAGCCGCCGCCGGGCCTGCCCGGCTTCGACCGGGACGCCGGCGAATGACCGACACCCGGCCTTGGACGGCGCGCGTCCTGACCCTATTTCCCGACATGTTCCCGGGCCCGCTCGGCCACAGCCTTGCCGGGCGGGCGCTGGCCGACGGCATCTGGACGCTGGAAGTGGTGGACATTCGCGCCTTCGCGCGCGATAAACACCGCGCCGTCGACGACGCGCCGTTCGGCGGCGGACCCGGCATGGTGATGCGGCCCGACGTGCTGGCGGCGGCGATCGACTCGCTGGCGCCGCCCGCGGGCGGACGAGCGGCGCGATTGTGCCTCACCCCGCGCGGCGTGCCGCTGACCCAGGCGCGGGTGCGCGCGCTCAGCGGGACGGGCGAGGTGGTGCTGGTGTGCGGCCGGTTCGAGGGCGTCGATCAGCGCGTGATCGAGGCCCGCGGGCTCGAGGAGGTGAGCGTCGGCGACTTCGTGCTGTCGGGCGGCGAGATCGCCGCGATGGCCGTGATCGACGCCTGCGTGCGGCTGCTGCCGGGAGTGGTCGGCGACGCGGCCGGGCTGGAGGAGGAGAGCTTCGAGGCGGGTCTGCTCGAGTACCCGCACTACACGCGCCCGCAGACGTGGGAAGGCCGCACGGTGCCCGATGTGCTGCTGTCCGGCCACCACGAGCGCATCCGGGCGTGGCGGCAGGCCGAGGCGGAGACGCTCACCCGCCGGCGCCGGCCGGACTTGTGGCGCCGCGCCCGGCGCGACGGCGGCGGCGACTAGAGGATAGAAGGGCAACAGGACCGAGGGCGGATGGCGGCCATGAACATCATCGAGCAGCTCGAGCAGGAGCAGATCGCCAGGCTTGGCGAAGGGCGCGAGATCCCGCGCTTCGCCCCCGGCGACACCGTGAGGGTCGGCGTGCGCGTGGTCGAGGGCACCCGCTCGCGCCTGCAGGCGTTCGAGGGCGTGTGCATCGCGCGCTCGAACAAGGGCATCAACTCGAACTTCACCGTGCGCAAGATCTCATACGGCGAAGGGGTGGAGCGCACCTTCCCGCTGTATTCGCCGCTGGTCGAGAAGATCGAGCTGGTGCGCCGCGGCGACGTGCGCCGGGCCAAGCTCTATTACCTGCGCGGGCTCACCGGCAAGGCGGCACGCATCACCGAGAAGCGCGAGGAGCGCGGCGCCCAGGCGGGCAACGCCGAGGCCGCGGACGGCGGCGACACCGGCTCGTGAGCCCGAGCGATCGCCAACCCGCCATGGCCGCGCCGCGCACCCTGTTCGACAAGATCTGGGACGGCCACCTGGTCCACAGCCAGGAGGACGGCACCGCGCTGATCTACATCGACCGCCATCTGGTCCACGAGGTGACCAGCCCGCAGGCGTTCGAGGGGCTGCGCCAGGCCGGGCGCAGGCCGCGCCGGCCCGCGGCGGCGCTCGCGGTCGCCGACCACAACGTGCCGACCACCGACCGCAGCGCCGGCATCGCCGACGAGACCTCGCGCATCCAGGTCGAGACCCTGGAGGCGAACTGCGCCGAGTTCGGGGTGCCCTACTTCGAGGTCTCCGACCTGCGCCAGGGCATCGTCCACATCATCGGACCCGAGCAGGGCTTCACGCTGCCCGGCACGACCATCGTCTGCGGCGACTCGCACACCGCCACCCACGGCGCGTTCGGCGCGCTCGCCGTCGGCATCGGCACCAGCGAGGTCGAGCACGTGCTCGCCACCCAGACCCTGATCCAGCGCCGGCCGAGGAACATGCGCATCACGGTCGCGGGCGCGCTGCCGCGCGGGGTCACCGCCAAGGACGTGATCCTCTCCATCATCGGGCGCATCGGCACCGCCGGCGGCACCGGCCATGTGATCGAATATGCCGGCGCGGCGATCCGGGCGCTGTCGATGGAAGGCCGCATGACGGTGTGCAACATGTCGATCGAGGCGGGCGCGCGCGCCGGCCTGATCGCCCCCGACGAGACCACCTTCGCCTACCTGAAGGGCCGGCCGATGGCGCCTAAGGCCGGGAGGTGGGAGCAGGCGGTCGCCTACTGGCGCAGCTTGCCGAGCGACGACGGCGCGGCGTTCGACGCCGAGCTGCGCATGGATGCGGGCGAGCTGGTCCCGCACGTCACCTGGGGCACCAGCCCTGAGGACGTGCTGCCGATCACGGGGCGCGTTCCCGACCCGGCCGCGGTGGCGGATGCGGACCGGCGCCGGTCGATGGAGCGCGCGCTCGCCTACATGGCGCTCACCCCGGGCACGCCGCTCGCCGCGGTCGCCATCGATCGGGTGTTCATCGGCAGCTGCACCAACGGCCGCATCGAGGACTTGCGTGCCGCCGCCGAGGTGGCCAGGGGGCGCCGGGTCGCCCAAGGCGTCGGCGCTATGGTCGTGCCGGGCTCCGGGCTGGTCAAGCACCAGGCCGAGGACGAAGGGCTCGACCGCATCTTCACCGACGCCGGCTTCGAGTGGCGCGAGCCCGGCTGCTCGATGTGCCTGGCGATGAACGCCGATCGGCTGGAGCCCGGCGAGCGCTGCGCGTCGACCTCCAACCGCAACTTCGAGGGCCGCCAGGGGCGCGGCGGGCGCACCCACCTGATGAGCCCGGCGATGGCCGCGGCCGCGGCCGTCACGGGCCGGCTGTGCGACGTGCGCGCGCTCGACTAGGACTTCGCCGAACAAGGGACAAGAGCCATGGAGCCGTTCGTCAAGCTGACCGGGATCGCGGCGCCGCTGCGGATGATCAACGTCGACACCGACATGATCATCCCCAAGCAGCACCTGAAGACCATCCGGCGCACCGGCCTCGGCCGCTTCCTGTTCGACGAGCTCAGGTTCACGCCCGACGGCGCCGAGCGGCGCGACTTCGTGCTCAACCGCGCGCCCTACCGGGGCGCGCAGATCCTGATCGCGGGCGAGAACTTCGGCTGCGGCTCGAGCCGCGAGCACGCGCCGTGGGCGCTCTTGGACTACGGCATCCGCTGCGTGATCGCGCCGAGCTTCGCCGACATCTTCTACAACAACTGCTTCAAGAACGGCGTCCTGCCGGTGAGGCTGCCGAAGGCGGTGGTCGAATCGCTGATGGACCAGGCCGAGCAGGGCGCCAATGCGCGCGTCACGGTCGACCTCGAGGCGTGCGAGGTACGTGCGCCCGACGGCACGGCGCATTCGTTCGAGATCGATGCGTTCCGGCGCCACTGCCTGCTCGAGGGCCTCGACGACATCGCCCTCACGCTTCAGAAGAGCGCCGAGATCGCGAATTTCGAGGCCGGCCAGACGCGCGTCCAGCCGTGGCTGTACGGCTGAGGTCTCTCCTTCGCTCGCGCCGACCCTGATCGCCTTGACACGGTCCCCCCTCACCCAGCTACGGGTAAGGCGCGGCGTGCGCCGCGCCGACCCTGCGCAACCCTCTCCCCGCCACGCGGGCGGAGAGGGTAGGGTGAGGGGGGCTGATCGACGCAAAGCGGAACATCCTTTAGGTCGCTCGCGACTACGGTAGGGGAGTGCTGATGGCCCGCAACAAGCGACTGCTGCTCTTGCCCGGCGACGGCATCGGGCCCGAGGTGATGGCCGAGGTGCGCCGGGTGATGGCCTGGTTCGACAAGCGGCGCGCGCTCGGCTTCGAGGTCGAGGACGGCCTGGTCGGCGGCATCTCGTACGACCGCCACGGCACCCCGCTCACCGACGAGGTCATGGCCTTGGCGCTCGAGGTCGACGCGGTGCTGTTCGGCGCCGTCGGCGGGCCGAAATGGGACCACCTCGACTTCTCGGTCAAGCCCGAGCGCGGGCTGCTGCGCCTACGCAAGGAGATGGACCTGTTCGCCAACCTGCGCCCGGCGGTGCTGTTCGAGCCGCTGATCGAGGCCTCGACCTTGAAGCCCGAGGTGGTCCGCGGCCTCGACATGATGATCGTGCGCGAGCTGACCGGCGGCATCTATTTCGGTAGCCCGCGCGGCATCGAGCGGCTCGCCGACGGCAGCCGGCGCGGGGTCAACACCGAGGTCTACTCGGAGGCCGAGATCGAGCGCGTCGGGCGGGTCGCGCTCGAGCTCGCGCGCAAGCGGCGCAAGCTGGTCCACTCGGTCGACAAGGCGAACGTGATGGAGTCGGGCGTGCTCTGGCGCGAGGTGATGACCGCGCTCCACAAGGCAGAGTATGCCGACGTCGAGCTCCGCCACATGTACGCCGACAACGCCGCCATGCAGCTGGTCCGCGATCCCCGGCAGTTCGACGTCATGGTCGCCGGCAACCTGTTCGCCGACATCCTCTCGGACTGCGCGGCGATGCTGACCGGATCGCTCGGCATGCTGCCCTCGGCGAGCCTCGGCGCGCCCGACGGCGCGGGGCGCCGGCGCGCGCTCTATGAGCCGGTGCACGGCAGCGCCCCCGACATCGCCGGCCAGGGCCGGGCGAACCCGATCGCGATGCTGATGTCGTACGCGATGATGCTGCGCTACTCGTTCGACCTCGCGGACGAGGCGGACCTGGTCGAGCGCGCGATCACCGGGGTGCTTGACGGCGGCCTGCGCACGGCGGACATCATGCAGCCGGGCAAGGCGCGGGTGTCGACCGAGGTGATGGGCGAGGCGGTGGTCAGCGAGCTCGACAAGCTCGCCGCATGAGCGCGCAGCGACGCCGGCCGTGGCGCGCGCGCTCGCTGGCGGCCGTACTCGGCCAGGCAGGACGGCCAGACCTCGCCATAGGTCTTGAGTTTTTCGGCCATCGGCGCACCTTGGCGTCGGCGGGCGAGCACAGCATGAGGACAGCCGAGGGCTGAAACGGGCATGGGCTACAGGGTAGCGGTGGTCGGCGCCACCGGCAATGTCGGGCGCGAGATCCTCAACATCATGGCCGAGCGCCATTTCCCCGCCGACGAGGTGGTGGCGGTCGCCTCCGCCGCCTCGAAGGGCAACCAGGTGTCCTACGGCGAGGACGGGGTGCTCGAGGTGCGCGACCTGGCCAAGTTCGACTTCGCGGGCTTCGACCTCGGCCTGTTCTCGCCCGGTGCCAAGGTCTCGGCCGAGCACGCGCCGCGCGCCGCCGCCGCCGGCTGCATCGTGATCGACAACACCTCGCAGTTCCGCATGGATGCGGACGTGCCGCTGGTGGTGCCCGAGGTCAACCCGGACGCGCTGATCGGCTTCCGCGAGCGCAACATCATCGCCAACCCCAACTGCTCGACCATCCAGATGGTGGTGGCGCTCAAGCCGCTGCACGACCTGGCGCGGATCAGGCGCGTGGTCGTCGCCACCTACCAGTCGGTGTCGGGCGCGGGCAAGAAGGCGATGGACGAGCTCTACGACCAGACCCGCAAGATCTTCTTCCACGAGATGAAGGAGCCGGAGGTGTTCACGCGCCGGATCGCGTTCAACGTGATCCCGCACATCGACGCCTTCCAGCCCGACGGCTCGACCCGGGAGGAGCTCAAGATGGCGCGCGAGACCCAGAAGATCCTCGACCCCGCGATCCTGGTGACCGCGACCTGCGTGCGCGTGCCGGTGTTCGTCGGCCACGCCGAGGCGATCAACGTCGAGTTCGAGACCCCGCTCGACGTCGCGGAGGCGCGCGCGGCGCTGGCGGACGCGCCCAACGTCTCGCTGATCGACGACCCGGACGAGAACGAGTACGTGACCCCGATCGAGTGCGTCGGCGACTACGAGGTGTTCGTCAGCCGCGTGCGCCAGGACACCACGGTTCCCTACGGCCTCAACCTGTGGGTGGTCTCGGACAACCTGCGCAAGGGCGCCGCGTTCAACGCCGTCCAGATCGCCGAGATGCTGGTCGCCGAGTACCTATAGGAGCGAGATTCGGAAATGGGCGAAACATTTGTCGTCCTTCGAGACGCTCGCTTCGCTCGCTCCTCAGGACGAGGTTTTCCTCTTTTGTTTCAGCGACCTCATCCTGCGGAGGCCGCGTCAGCGGCCGTCTCGAAGGATGAGGTTGTTGCTGAGTCACCCGTCTACGACGGGCGGCACTAGCGAACGGAGGCCGAGCCATGTCCGCCAGCGGCAGGACCCCCGACACCGACCTGATCCACGCCGGCGAGCCCGAGCCCAGGATCGACGGCGCGGTGCGGGTGCCGATCTTCCAGACCGCGATGTACGAGGTGCGCGATGACGATCCGCGCGGGGTGCGCTACATCCGCTACACCAACACCCCCAACCACGAGGTGCTGGAGAAGAAGCTGGCGGTGCTCGAGCACGCCGAGGCCGGGCTGGTCACCGGCAGCGGCATGGCCGCGATCTCGGCGGCGCTCTTGACGGTGCTCGCCGCCGGCCGCCACCTCCTGGTGCTCGGCCCGGTCTACGGCGGCACCCACCAGTTCGTCACCGCCATGCTGCCGGGGCTCGGCATCGCGCACAGCATGGCCGACGGCCGCGATCCGGACGGCTGGGCCGCGGCGCTCAAGCCCGAGACCGCGGCGGTCTACACCGAGACCATCACCAACCCGCTGGTGGGCGTGCCCGACCACGCCGCCGTGGTCGCCTTCGCCCGCGCCCACGGCCTGGTGTCGATGATCGACAACACCTTCGCCACCCCGATCAACTTCCGCCCCGTCGAGCACGGCTACGACCTGGTCATGCACAGCGCGACCAAGTACCTGAACGGCCATTCCGACGTGGTCGCGGGCGCCGTCGTCGGGCCGAGCGAGCTGGTCGAGCGCTGCCGCTGGACCTTGACCAACCTGGGCGGCGCGCTCGACCCGCACGCGGCGTTCCTGGTCCATCGGGGCATGGCGACCTTGGCGGTGCGGGTGCGCCACCAGAACGCGAGCGCGCTCGCCGTGGCGCGCTTTCTCGCCACCCACGCACGCGTGCGCTGGGTCAGCTATCCGGGGCTGCAGGGCCATCCCGACCACGGCCGCGCGCGCGCCCTGCTCGACGGCTGCGGCGGCGTGCTCGCGTTCGAACTCGACGGCGGCCGCGACGCCGCCCAGCGGTTCATGGCCCGGGTCACCATCCCGATCTCGGCGCCGAGCCTGGGCGGGGTCGAGACGCTGCTGTCGCGACCGGCGGTGACCAGCCACGCGCGCATGAGCGCCGACCAGCGCGCCGCGCTCGGCATCTCGGACTCGCTGATCCGCTGCTCGATCGGCCTCGAAGGCACCGACGACCTGATCGCCGACTTCGCCCAGGCCCTCGGCTGATCTCGTTTCCGGCCGATAGCCGGATCAGCAGGCACGCACGTTGAGGTGCCCGGCGCGACCGTAGGCGAGCAAAGGGCGGTCGCGCGTGACCACGACAAATTCGAACTCGCGCGCAGTTGCGGCGATGATCCGGTCAGCCGGATCCGTGGGTGGTTTCCCGGGCAGGAATGCAGAGCGGATCAGGACGGCCGGCGACAAGCCGGCAAGCCGCATACCCGGCAGAACCAGCATTCTTTCGAACCAAGTCTCGGGCGCATAGGCGAGCTGGATTCGCTCCTTCGCAACCAGCGTCGCGATCTCCCAAGCACTGATTGGAGAGACATAGACGCCGTGGCCACGAATCCTGGCTGCGCGGATCGCCTGGCGGCTCGTGTCGGTCATCGGATCGCCATTCATCAGCCAAATCGCCGCGCAGGTATCGAGCAGCACGGGCTCAGGCATTTGCGTCCCAGACCTCGCCAGTCGGCTGGGTCAAGTCGGTCCCGGGGGCCATGCGCACAGATCCGCGCATTGCGCCCCATAACTCGACCCGCTTACCTTCAGCGGGCCCCAGTACCGCGACCGGGTGACCATGCTTGGTCAGTACCACGCGGCGCGTCTTGCCGCGTGCGACCTCGTCGATCAAGGCGAGGCATTTTGCCTTGAACGCGGTCACGCCGATCACTGTTTCATCGCGCAGGGGCTTCGCCATATCAGGTTCTCCAAAATGGACTATAATTTATGGTCCATAAGGGCCTAACCTGACCCATTTCTTATCGCGAGGCAAGGGCGGAATAGGCGTCAGCGCAGCCGCACCGCGGCGAAACCGCGGCTGGGGCGCACGATCTCGTCCTGGGCGGCGACGAGCGCGAGCTCGCCGGTGCCGCTTGCGGCGAGGATGGCGAAGATCGACGCCGTCGCCAGGGCGAGCGCATGGTCCGGCGACTCGCCGCGCACCAGGCGGGCGAGCAGCATCGCGGCGAAGGCATCGCCGGCGCCGTTCGCCGCCACCTGCAGCCGCAGCGTCGCGACCTGCCAGGCGCCGGCGTCGGTGCGCAGCAACACGCCGATCCCGGCCTTGTCCGCGACCGGCAGCGAGGTCACCGCGACCATGCGCGGGCCGCGCGCGGCGAGCGCATCGGCCGCGGCCAGCGCGTCCGCGGCCGTCGCCACCTCCATCCCGGTCAGCCAGGCGAGCTCGAACCGGTTGGGGGTGGCGATGTCGGCGCGCGGCAGCAGCTCCGCCGCCATCGCCCGCGCTGCCGCCTCCGGCACGAACAGGCCGCGCGCATCGTTGCCGAGCACCGGGTCGCAGCAGTAGCGCGCGCCGGCGGCGGTGATCCGATCAACCGCCGAAGCGATCACCGCGGCGAGCGCGGCGTCGCCGACATAGCCGGTGAGCACCGCCTCGGCCGCGCCGAACGCACCCCGCCGCTCGAGCCCGTCAAGCACCGCGGCGACGTGCGCGGGCCCGAGCGCGCCCCCGCCCCAGTCGGGGTAGCCGGTGTGGTTCGAGAGCTGGACGGTATGGACCGGCCACGCCTCGACACCGAGGCGTTGAAGCGCGAACACGGCGGCGCTGTTGCCGACA
>DASWHU010000269.1:0-9500 GCA_036398035.1 Alphaproteobacteria bacterium
ACCATGAAGCCGAGCACCGCGAGCAGCCCCGGCACGGTCGCGGCGAGGAACAGCTTGACGATGTTCTGCTCGGTGAGCACGGCGTAGATCACCAGGATGATCGACGGCGGGATCAGGATGCCGAGGGTGCCGCCGGCGGCGAGGGTTCCCGCCGACAGCGCCGCCGAGGTGCCGTGCCGGCGCATCTCGGGCAGCGCCACCTGGCCCATGGTGGTGGCGGTGGCGATCGAGGAGCCGCAGATCGCGCCGAACGCGGCGCAGCCCGCCACCGAGGCCATCGCCAGCCCGCCGCGGCGGTGGCCGAGCCAGGCGTTGCAGGCGTCGAAGATCGACCGGCTGACGCCCGAGCGGGTGGCGAGCTGGCCCATCAGGATGAATAGCGGGATGATGGCGAGGTCGTAGGAGACGAACTTGTCGACCATCGCGGTCTTCAGGTAGCCCGAGAGCGGCGCCCAGCCGGCGAGCGCGACATAGCCGCCGGCGCCGGTGAGGCCCATGGCGAGCGCCACCGGCAGGCGCACCGCAATCAGGACCACGAGCGCCGCGATCATCGCGGCACCGAACGCGACCGGGGTCACGACGGGCGCGCGCCTCTCCCGGCCGCGGCGAGCAGCCGCCGGGCGCTCTGCAGCGCCACCAGGCCTGCGATCGCGAGCGCGGCCACCGCCGGCAAATACACGATCCAGGTCGGCACGCCGAGGATCATGCTGCGGTCGCCGTAGCCGTGCGCCTCGATTCCGCCGACCGTCAGCCGCCACACCAGCACCGCCCAGGCGAGCGCGAACAAGAGCTCGCCCGCCGCCTCGAGCCCGCGCCGCGCGCTTACCGGCAGCCAGTCGGTGAACAGCTCGATGGTGATGTGCGCGCGCTCGAGCTGGCAGATCGGGAAGAACAGGAAGACCGCGGCCGCCGAGCCGATCTCGACCACCTCGAAGTCGCCCGGGATCGATAGCAGCCTAAAGCTTCGCCCGAATACCGAGACGAACACGGTCAGCGCGATGGCGAAGATGGCGAGGCCGCCGAGCGCGGCGGCCGCCCGGCACAGCCCGTCGACCGCCCGGTCGAGCGCCCCCTCGGGCGCGCCCGCCAATCGTCAGCCCCCGCTCGCGGCGGTGATCAGGCCGTCGAGGGCGGCAACCAGCTCGGCGCCGGGATGTCCCTTGTCGTCGAGCATCCTGATCCAGTCCTCGACCACCGGCCGGGTCGCCTCGCGCCAGCGCTCCATCTCCGCGCGCGGGATCTCGACGAAGCTGTTTCCTTGCGCCTTGCACAGCTCATAGCCCGCCTGCTCGTTGACATCGAAGGTGCGGCCCATGAACCGCGACAGCTCGATGCCGGAATTGGCGTCGATCACCGCCCTCAAGTCATCGGGCATGGCCTCGTAGCGCGCCTTGTTCATCGGCACCACGAAGCTGTTGGCATAGAGGCCGCGCGCGCCCGCCTGCGGCTCGCAGTGGACCTTGGTCAGCTCCTGGAGCTTGAACGCGGGTACCACCTCGTAGGGCAGGCAGGTGCCGTCGATGACGCCGTTGGCGAGCCCGACCGCCATCTCGGTGACCGGGAAGAACACCGGCTCCGCGCCGAGGATGCCGAGCGCCCGGCCGAACACCTGGTTTGGCGCGCGGATGCGCAGGCCGGCGAGGTCGGCAGCGCCGGTGATCGGCTTCTCGCGCATGTGGAACTTGCCGGGCGCGTGGACGTGGAAGGCGAGCACGTGGACGTCCGCGAACTCGCCGCCGCCATAGGCCGCCATGAACTTGTGCAGCGCGACGCTGGTCGCCTCGGCGGTGGTGACCATGAACGGCAGGGTCGCGGTCTCGGCGAGCGGGTAGCGGCCGGGGTTGTAGACCGGCAGCGCCCACGAGATGTCGGCGATGCCGTCGCGCACCTGGTCGATCAGCTGCGCCGGCTTGCCGCCGAGCTGCATGGCCGCGAACACCTGGACCTCGATGCGCCCACCCGACTGCTCGGCCACCCGCTTGGCCCACGGCGCCAGGATGTCGCGGTGGGCGGGCGAGACGGGCGGCAGCATGTGGTGCAGCTTGAGCGTCACCTCGGCCGCGCGCGCGCGCCCGATCAGCGCCGGCGCGCACACACCCCCGGCGATCAGCGCGGCGGCGCGCCGGCGCGTGATGCGCAATGAACCCTTAGCCATACAAGCGTCTCCTTCCCTTGGGCCGGTCATGGCCCGGCGAGGCGGCTCTTGACGTAATCCGGGACCGGCACCGCCTTGAGCCGCCCCGGGTCCTCGGCATGGGGCTCGGTCCACACCCGCGTTTCGGTCACCTCGACCGCGAGCTCGTCGCCCTTGTGCAGTATCAGGAACGTGCGCCGGTTGGTGCGCATGGCGGCCGTTGCGCGATGCCTCCGCTCTCAGCCGCGCACGCCGAGCGCGATGACGCGCGCGCCCGGCGGCGCGGCGTAGAGCTCCTCGACCAGGCGGGCGCGGCGCGCAAGCACTGCGCGCTGGTTGATCGAGCCCTTGTCGGTGACCTCGTGCGCGTCGAGCGACGCCGGCTCCTCAAGCAGCATCGCCGCGCCGATGCGCATCGAGCTCGCGGCCGCCGCGTCGGCGAACGAGGCGAGCCGGCGCGCGAACTCGGCCTGCACCTTGGGGTGCGCGAGCACCGCGGCGAGCGGCGCGTCGGAGCCGAGATCGCGGCCGAGCGCGCGGCACGCCGCGATGTCGGCGAAGATCAGCGCCGCCGGCCAGTCGCGGTCGGGCCCGGCGATCACCACGTCGTGGACCAGCGGCGCGAAATGGGCGATGAAGCGCGCCCGCAACGGCCCGACGCTGACCCAGGTGCCGGTCGACAGCTTGAAGTCCTCGGCCAGGCGGCCGTCGAACATCAGCCCTTTCTGCGCATCGCCCGGATCGGCGAACCGCACCGCGTCGCCCATGCGAAAGTACCCTGCGTCGTCGAATGCCGCCGCGGTCAGCTCGGGCTGGCGCCAGTAGCCGGGGGTGATCGAGGGCCCGCGCAGGCGCGTCTCGAGCTTGCCGTCTACGGGCGCGAGCTTGAGCTCGACCCCCGGCACCGGCAGGCCGATCGCGCCCGAGCGCGCGGTATCCTTCGAGCAGCAGATCGCGAACGGCGCGCTCTCGGTGGCGCCGAGGCCGGTCAGCATGACGATGCTCTGGCCGCAGCTCTTGAGCGCCAGCGACTCGAGCTCGTCCCAGACATGCTGGGGAAGGCCGGCGGCGGCGTAGAACAGCAGCCGCACCCGGCTGAAGAAGGTCTCGCGCAAGCTGCGGTCCCGGCGCAGCGCGGCGGCCAGTGTCTCCCAGCCCTTGGGCACGTTGAAGTAGACGGTCGGCGCGATCTCGCGCAGGTTGCGCACGGTGCGCGCGATGCCGTCCGGCATCGGCCGGCCGTCGTCGATGTAGAGCGTGCCGCCGTTGTACAGCACCAGGCCGACATTGTGGTTGCCGCCGAAGGTGTGGTGCCACGGCAGCCAGTCGACGATCACCGGCGGCTCGTCCTCGAGGAAGGCGAGCACGGCGCACAGCATCGCCTGGTTGCTGCACAGCATGCGCTGGGTATTGATCACGCCCTTGGGCCGGCCGGTCGAGCCCGAGGTGTAGAGGATTTTGGCGACGGTATCCGGGCCGACCGCGGCAAATGCGGCCTCGACCGCCGCGGTGGCCCGTGTCGCCGCGAGCTCGGCGAACGGCGTCGCCGCCGGCACCGAAGGCGGATTGCGGGTGACCGCGAGTTCCGCCTCCGCGGGCCGCGCGTTGGCGAGTGCGGCCGCGAAGCGCGCGCCGTCGGCGGCGAATACCAGGCCCGGGGTCAGCAGGTCGAGGATGGCGCAGAGCCCGGCGTGGTCCTCGGAAACCAGCGAATAGGCGGGCGAGATCGGCGCATACGGCACGCCCACGTGGAGCGCGGCGAGGCCGAGGAGGGCGTGCTCGATGTCGTTGCCCGACAGGATCGCGAGCGGGCGGTCGGGGGAGAGCCCGCGCGCGATCAGCGCCTGGCCGATGGCGCGCACCGCCGCCAGGGTTTCGCCATAGCTGATCCGCCGCCAGTCCCCGTCCTCGGCCCGCTCGGCCAGGAAGGTGCGATCGGGCGCCGCGGCGGCCCAATGGACGAGCCGCTCGGTCAGCCGGTCGGGATAGGGCCCGAGCGGGTGCGGCGAGCGGAGGTACATGGTGCCGTCGTCGCGGCGCTCGACCACCGCCCCCGACGGCCCCAGCCGGACGGCGCGGATGCGCGCGGACATCTTGCCTCCCAGACCGGCGTGCGTCTGCCGGCGTTATAGCAAATGCGCCGGGCGGAGCCCATGCCCGCGGGCCGCCGGACCGCCGGGATTGCGGCGAGGCGGGCTTGTGACCCAAGATGGGCGCGCGCGGCGGCGCAGCCGGGGACATCGCATCGGGAGGGGGGCGTGGCGGGAAGCCAGTTGGGGTTCGTCGGCATCGGCCGGATGGGATCGCTGATGACCCGGCGCCTGCTCGACGCCGGCCACCGGGTCGCGGTGTTCGACACCGACCCGAGGGCGATGGCCGCGCTCGCCGAGCGCGGCGCCGAGCGCGCGGGCTCGCCGGCCGAGGTCGCCTCGCGCGCCGAGACGGTGTTCGTGAGCTTGCCCACCCCCGATGTTGTGCGCGCGGTGGCGCTGGATGCCGACGGCATCCGCGACGGCAGCACGGTCCGCCACATGGTCGATGTCTCCACCACCGGGCCGCGCATCGCCACCCTGGTCGCGGCGGGCCTTGCCGAGCGCGACATCCTGTACGTCGATGCGCCGGTCAGCGGCGGCCTCGCCGGCGCCGCCAACGGCACGCTCGCGATCATGCTGTCCTGCCCGCGCCCGGTTTACGAGGCGCTCAAGGACACGCTCGCCACCTTCGGCAAGGTGTTCCACGTCGGCGAGGGGCCGGGGCAAGGCCAGACGCTGAAGCTCGCCAACAACCTGCTCGCCGCCGCCGCGCTGGCGGTGACCTCGGAAGCGATCGTGATGGGGGTCAAGGCGGGGCTCGATCCGGCGCTGATGTGCGAGGTGATCAACGCCTCGAGCGGGCGCAACAGCGCCACCCAGGACAAGTTCCCGCGCGCGGTGCTGCCGCGCAGCTTCGACTTCGGCTTCACCACGGGGCTGTCGTACAAGGACGTCAAGCTGTGCATCGACGAGGCCGAGGCGCTCGGCGTGCCGATGGTGGTCGGCAGCGCGGTGCGCCAGTTCCTCGCCGTGACCAACGCGCTCTACGGCCCGGACTCCGACTTCACCTCGATGGTGCGGGTGGTCGAGCGCTGGGCCGGGGTCGAGGTGCGCGGCACGCGCGACGCCTGACGCCGGCCTTTCCGCACGCCCGGAGGATGCGATGACCGCTCGACACCGACCAGAAGGCGCGCCGCCGCTCGCGCGCACGCTCGCCCGCGCCGCCCTCGGCCCGGCGCCCGAGGCGCTCGGCGCGGAGGTGGCGGAGAAGGTCGGGCTGTGCCTGCTCGATCACCTCGCCTGCGCGTTCGAGTCGCGCACGCTGCCGTGGAGCCGCCAGGCGCTCGCGCTCGCCGAGCTGAGCAGTGGCGCGGGCACGGTCATCGGCGGGCCGGCGGGGGTGGGCCTCGGCGATGCCGCGTTCGCCAACGGCGTGCTCGGCCACGGCCTGGTGCGCGAGGACATGCACGCCGGCAGCGTCAGCCATCTGGGCGTGGTGATCCTGCCGGCGCTGCTCGCGCTCGCCCAGCACCGGCGCGTCGCCGGCGTGGACTTCGCCGCCGCCGCGGTGGCCGGCTACGAGGTCGGCGCGAAGGTCGGCCGCGCGCTGATCGATCCGGACATCGCCCTGAGCCACCGCCCGACCGGCATCACCGGGCCGCTCGCCGCGGCGGCGGCGGGGGCGCGCGCGCTCGGTCTGGGCGAGGACGCGGCGGTTGCCGCGCTCGCCTTGGCCGCGAACACCACCGCCGGGCTCAACGAGTGGGCGCACACCGGCGGCTCGGAGATGTACTTCCATCCCGGCTTCGCGGCGCGCAACGCGCTGAGCGCGGTGCTGCTCGCAGAAGCCGGCGCGTTCGCCTCGCCGAGCGCGCTCGACGGCGACGCCGGGCTGTTCGCCTCGCTCGGCAAGCAGTCGGCGGCGGCGGCGGTCGCGCTGTTCACCGGCGCGCCCGAGATTCTCGCCGTCTACTTCAAGCCGGTACCGGCGTGCAACTTCGCCCAGACCGCGTGCCAGGCGGCGCTGCGCGTGATCGCGGACGGCGCGCGCAGCGACGACATCGCGGACATCGCGGTGCGCGTGCCGGGCGCCGCCGCGGCTTATCCGGGCTGCGACTTCACCGGCCCGTTCGACCAGCCGCTCCAGGCCAAGATGAGCATCCAGTACAACGTCGCCGCGGCGCTCCGCCACGGCGGGGTTTCGGAGCGCAACTACATGGAGCGCGACGACGCCGAGGTCGCGCGGCTGCTGGCGGCGACGCGGCTCGAGGTCGACGAGGCGTTGAGCCGCGCCTTTCCCGCCAGGCAGGGCGCCGAGGTGGTGGTGACCTTGCGCGCGGGCGCAACCCGGCGCGCGCGCCTCGACGACGTGGTGCCGGCGACCCCCGATCAGGTCCGCGCCCGCTTCCGCGCCGCCGCCGAGGCGGCGCTCGGGGAGGCTCGTGCGCGCGCGCTCGAGGCGGCGGTGGACGGGATCGACCGGCTCGACGATGCCGGCCGGATCGCGGCGCTCGCCGCGCCCGGCGCGGCCGCGGCCCGGCCCAAGCACGCGCGATCGCTCGGCGCCTGAGCCGGCCGAGCCGACCGCGTCCGTCGAGGCAGCCGGCAATCGGGACCGGACGGGTGGATACGCTGCAGTTCACCGAGAGCTTCCTGCAGGCGCTGGTCGCCGGGCTGCTGATCGGCTCGTACTACGGGCTGATGTGCGTCGGCTTGAGCGTCATCTTCGGGGTCATGCGGGTGATCAACTTCGCCCAAGGCGACTTCATGATGCTGGGCATGTATGTCGCCTACTATCTGTTCGTCGGCGCAGGGCTCGGCATCGTGCTCGGCGATGTTTGGGGCCCCTATCTGGTCGCGATCCTGGCCGGGCCGCCGATCTTCGTGCTCGGCTACCTGACGCACCGGCTGCTGGTCGGCAGGGTGACCGGCATCGGCGGCCGCGCGCTCGAGGCCGAGGGCCACTATGCGCAGCTGATCCTGACCTTGGGCATCGCGCTGATCCTGCAGAACGGCGGGCTGTTCCTGTTCGGCTCGGCGCCGGTGTCGATCTCGACCCCGCTGTCCTATACGGCCTGGGAGGTCGGCCCGCTGATCGGCGAGCGGGTGACCGTGCTCGTCAACCAGGGCAAGGGCGCCTCGGCGGTGATCGCAGTGTGCGTGGTGGTCGCCTTCGCGCTGGTAATGGCGCGCACGCAGCTCGGCAAGTCGCTGAGGGCGGCGGCCGACAATGCGCAGGCGGCGATCTATGTCGGCATCGACGTCGACCGCGCCCACCGCATCGCCTTCGCCTTCGGCGTCGCGATCACCGCCATCGCCGGCGGCCTGCTGGCGTCGGGCTACACCTTCCAGCCCTATGTCGGGCTCGAATACGTGATCGTGATGTATGCCGGGGTGGTGCTGGGCGGCATGGGCAGCACCGCGGGCGCGTTCCTGGGCGGGCTGATCATCGGCCTGGTGCAGCAGGTCTCGACCCTGTTCCTGCCGAGCCAGCTCCAGAACACCGCCATCTTCGTCATCTTCCTGGTCATCATCCTGCTCCGGCCGCAGGGCCTGTTCGGGCGCGCGGCGCAACGGACATGAGCGCGCGCCGGGCGGGCGGGCGCCGCGGTCTCGCCCTGATCGGCGGCTTCGGGCTGGCTTACGCGCTCGCCACCGTCGCGGTCGACAACTCCTACTACCAGCTGATCATGACCGTGGTGCCGGTGTGGGCGGTGATGGGCCTCGCCTGGAACCTGTTGAGCGGCTACAGCGGCCTGATCTCGTTCGGCCACGCGGCGTTCTTCGGCATCGGCGCCTACTTCGTCGCCCTCGGGCTGATCGACTGGCAGCTCAGCCCGTGGCTCGGCATCCCGATCGCCGCGGCGCTCGGCGCGCTCGCCGGGCTCTTGATCGGCATCCCGACCTTCCGCCTGCGCGGGCACTACTTCGCGCTCGCCATGCTCGCCTACCCGCTGGCGCTGCTCTACATCTTCGAATGGCTCGGCTACCAGGAGATCGCGCTGCCGATGATGCGCGCCGCGCCGCGCGCCTACATGCAGTTCGACGATCCGCGCAGCTACGGGCTGATCGCGCTCGGCCTGCTGCTCGCCGCCATGCTGCTCACCCACGCGGTCGAGCGCTCGCGCTTCGGCATGTCGCTGATCGCGATCAAGGAGGACGAGCCGGCGGCCGAGGCCGCGGGCATCGACACCCTCGCCTGGAAGCTCAGGGCGATCACCTTGAGCGGCGCCGTCGCCGCCGCCATCGGCGGCTTCTACGCGGTGGTCCTGCTGGTGGTCACGCCGCCCGCGGTGTTCGGCATGCTGGTCTCGGCCCAGGCGCTGGTGGTGGCGATGTTCGGCGGCGTCGCCACGCTCTGGGGGCCGGTGGTCGGGGCGCTGATCCTAGTGCCGTTGAGCGAGGTCTTGCACGCCGCGCTCGGCGCCGTGATCCCGGGCATCCAGGGGGTGATCTACGGGGTGGCGATCGTGGCCACGGTCCTGCTTGCGCCCGAGGGCGTGGTCTGGCGGGTGCGCGACCTGCTCGGCACGCGCGGCGCGGCGCCGCTGGAGCGGGCCGCGGCGCCGGCGCCCGCTGCCGCGGCCGGGCTTGCGCGCCGGCCGCCGGCACCGGACGGGCGGCCGGTGTTCGAGGTGCGCAGCGTGTCGAAGTCGTTCGGCGGGCTCAAGGCGATCGATGACGTGAGCCTGATCGTGCGCGCGGGCGAGATCCTGGGCGTGATCGGGCCCAACGGCGCCGGCAAGACGACGCTGTTCAACCTGCTCAACGGCTTCATCCGCCCCGACGCCGGCGACATCCTGCTCGACGGCGTCTCGGTGGTCGGGCAGAAGCCCAACCGCATCTGCCGCGCCGGCGTCGGGCGCACCTTCCAGGTGGTGCGCCCGTTCGCGCGCATGACCGTGGCCGACAACGTCGTGGTCGGCGCCTACGTCCGCGCCGGGACCGACGCCGAGGCCCGCGCGGCCGCCGCCGAGGCGCTCGCCCGCGTCGGCCTCAGCGCCGAGGCCGAGAGGCGCGCCGGCGCGCTGTCGAGCAAGGAGCTGCGCCTGATGGAGCTTGCCCGTGCGCTCGCCGGCCGACCCCGGGTGCTGCTCCTCGACGAGACCCTCGCCGGGCTCGGCGCGGCCGAGATCGAGGAGCTGATCGCGGTGATCCGGCGCCTGGCCGCGGGCGGCATCACGGTGGTGATCATCGAGCACACCATGGGCGCCATGGTGCGCCTGGTCGACCGCTTCGTGGTGCTCGACCACGGCGCGGTGCTCGCCGAGGGCGCGCCCGCCGCAATCACCAGCGACGCGCGCGTGATCGAGGCCTATCTCGGCAAGAAGTGG
>DASWHU010000270.1:0-5414 GCA_036398035.1 Alphaproteobacteria bacterium
CGCGATGCCGAAGGCGAACATCAGGCGCACCACCAGCGACAAATACTCGTTGACCTTGGCCTGGAGCTCGATCGCCAGCCCGTTGTCGGTGCCGGCGGTCTGGAAGCTGAGGAAGAACTTCCAGGCGAGCGGGAAGATGAAGTAGTAGACCAGCCCCGCGCCGAGCGCGAACAAGAGCGGGGTCGCGAACATGAACGGCAGGAACGCCTTGCGCTCGTGGCGGTACAGGCCCGGTGCCACGAACTTCCAGAACTGGTTGGCGATCACCGGCAGCGAGATGAACAGCGCGGCGTAGAACGCCACCTTCATATAGGTGAAGAAGGCCTCGTGCAACGCGGTGTAGATCATGCGCGGGTGCTCGACGCCCATGTCGGCGTAGATCTCGGCCAGCGGGCGCACCAGGAAGGCATAGATGTCCGAGGACACGAAGTAGCAGCCGATGAAGGCGACGAACAGCGCCGCCACCGACCACATCAGCCGGTTGCGCAGCTCGATCAGGTGATCGAGAAGCGGTGCCTTCGAGGCCTCGATCTCGTTTTCAGGCGTATCGGCCACGTGCTGACCCGAAGCATCCGGATGCCGACCCGTCCGCCCGCGCCGGGCGCGCGGCACGACCACTCCGAGCTGGATACCGAACGTGCGTCACCGGCGGGATCCCCTGATATCAGGCGCCGGCCTTGTCGGGCTCCCGGCCCCCTTCCTCGGCGCCGGGCGCGCTCGGCGCCGGCGGAGCGGCCTCGGCCGCCTTGGCCGCGCCGGCGGCTGGCGCCCCGCCGCTGCCGTTGGCGGCCTTCGCCGCACCGGCGGCGGCCGCGGCCATCCCCTTGGCGCCTTGCGGCTGCGCCGGCGGCGCCACCGCGGCCGGCTTGGCGGTCGCGGTCATGTCCATGGCCTTGCCGATCTCGCCGCCCGGGTCGACGGTATTGGAGATCGTCTTGTCGATGTCGAACCGCGCCGCCTGCTCGATCTGCTTCTTGACCTCGTCGAGCTCGGCCTCGCGCACCGCCTCGTCGATGCTGTCCTGGAACTCGCGCGCCATGCCCCTGATCTTGCCGGCGTAGCGGCCGAAGGTACGGATCACCTTGGGCAGGTCCCGCGGGCCGACGACGAACAGGGCGACCACCACGATGACCGCCATCTCGCTCCAGCCGATATCGAACATCGCGGCACGTCCGTTTCGCTGCCGTCAGGCGCGGCGGCGCAGCCTGGGCCACGCCCGGCGGCGGTTCAGGTCTTGGCCGGCTCGTCCGACTTCACCACCGTCTCCTTGACCGGCTCGGCGGCGCGCTGGACCGTCGCGGCGGCGGCCGGCTCAGTGTGCTGCACCTCCTTCGGTGCCGGCGCGTCCTCGCCGACGTCCTCCTTCATTCCGGCCTTGAAGCTCTTCACCCCTTTCGCGACGTCGCCCATCACCCGGGGCAGCTTGCCGGCGCCGAACAGGATCAGGACGATGACCAGAATCAGTACGATCTGCCAAAAACTGGGGCCCATCTGTTCACTCCTCGCGGATTTGCGCGCGACCGATTGCCCGCCTCGGACCGCATTATCGTTGTGCCGGGCGGGGCAAAAGCGCGCGCCCGGCGCAGGCCCCGGCCCGGCGAACCAAGCGTAGTACTTAGCGATCGCCGGGGGGAAATACAAATATCATCGCCGGTTCGGGCGAGACTCTCAACCTTTCGCCTACGCGCGGTAGCGCCGGCCGGATCAGTCGAGATCGTCGAGCTGCTCGGCCTCGGGCTCCTCCGGGGCCTCGCCGTCCTCGTCCGCCTCGCCGCCGGCGAGCGCCAGCGCGAGGCCCGGGGCGGCGGCGCGGGCGTCGAGCAATCCGGCCGCGCGCAGCTCGTCCAGGCCGGGCAGGTCGTCGAGCGAGGCCAGGCCGAAATGGTCGAGGAAGCTCGGCGTGGTCACCCAGGTCGCCGGCCGGCCCGGGCTACGGCGGTGGCCGCGCGGCTGGATCCAGCCCTGCTCGAACAGGATGTCGAGGGTGCCCTTGCTCACCGCCACGCCGCGGATCTGCTCGATCTCGGCGCGGGTGACCGGCTGGTGGTAGGCGACGATCGCCAGCGTCTCCAGCGCCGCGCGCGACAGCTTGCGCTGGACCTCGGCCTCGCGCCTGAGCGCGGGCGCAAGGTCGGGCGCGGTGCGCAGCGCCCAGCCCTCGGCAACGCGCACCAGGTTGACGCCGCGCTCGGCATAGGAGTCGACAAGGCGCGCGAGCAGCGGCGCAAGCGCCGTGTCCTCGGGCAGATGGGCGGCAAGCTCGGCCTCGCCGAGCGGCGCGCGCGAGGCGAACAGCAGCGCCTCGACGATCCGCATCGCCTCGCGCTCGGGCGCCGGCGGCGGCGCGCTCATCGGCCACCCTCCGGTGTGGCGCGCACGAACAGCGGCGCGAACGGCCGCTCCTGGCGCAGCCGGATGCGCCCCGACCGGCACAGCTCGAGGGTGGCGGCGAAGGTCGAGGCGAGCGCCGAGCGGGCGAGCAGCGGGTCGCCGAGGTCGGGCGGCAGGAAGCGGGCGAGCGTGGTCCATTCGAGCGCCATGCCGAGCATGCCCGACAGGCGCCGGATCGCGGCCTCAAGGGTCATCAGCCGGATCGGGCCGAGATGGAAGCTCGCCACCGCCACCCGGCGCCGGCGCTGGTCGGCATAGGCCGACAGGAGGTCGTTGAGGGTGAGCGCGTAGACCGGCACGGCCAGCGGCGAGATGTCCTCAGGCACCCCGCGCGCGAACACGTCGCGCCCCAACAGGTCGCGCGCCATCAGCTTCGCCGCTGCCTCGCGCATCGCCTCCAGCCGGCGCAGCTGGAAGGCCAGCGCCTCGGCCATCTCCTCGCCGCTCGGCTCGCCCTCCGCGCCGTCCTCGGGCAAGAGCAGGCGCGACTTGAGATAGGCGAGCCACGCCGCCATCACCAGATAGTCGGCGGCGAGCTCGAGCCGCTGGCGGCGGGCCCGGCGCACATAGTCGAGATACTGGTCGGCGAGCTGCAGGATCGAGATGTGGAGCAGGTCGACCTTCTGCTCGCGCGCGAGCGTCAGCAGCACGTCGATCGGCCCCTCGAAGCCGTCGAGGTCGAGCACCAGCTGGGCGGGCCCGGCCGCGTCCGCCGCGTCGTCGAAATCGTCGCGAAACTCGAGCCCCATCTCGCCCTCGCTCACGCCAGGCCGGTCAGCCTGGTGACCAGCCCGAACAGCGCCACCACCGGCCGCCAGATGACCCAGGCCAGAATGTTGACATCATAGCCCAGCGACCGGCTCAGCCACGGCAGAAGAAACAAAAGTCCGATCAGGATCAAGAGACCGTGGCGCTCAAGCCGCGCCAGCGGCCGGGCCAGCGCCCGCGGCAGCAGCCCGACCGCCACCCGGCCGCCGTCGAGCGGCGGAATCGGCAGCATGTTGAACACCGCGAGCACCAGGTTGACCAGGATCGAGTTGGTCAGGTTCTCGGTCAGCCACGGCCCCGCCGCTGCCGGCACCAGCGCCGCGCCGTGGACCAGGACCGCCGAGGCCAGCGCCAGGGCGATATTGGTGCCCGGGCCGGCAAGCGCGACCAGCACCGAGTCGCGGCGCGGGTGGCGCAGCGCGCGGAAGTTCACCGGCACCGGCTTGGCGTAGCCGAGCACGAACGGCATCCGCGACAGGAACAGCAGCGCCGGCAGCAGGATGGTGCCGAACGGGTCGATGTGCTTGAGCGGATTGAAAGTTACCCGCCCCAGGCGGTACGCGGTTTCGTCGCCGAGCTTCCACGCCACCCAGCCGTGCGCCGCCTCGTGGAAGGTGACCGCGATGATCACCGGCAGCGCCCATACCGACAGCGTGTAGAGAATATCGTTCATGCCGGCACGCCCTTGAGCAGCTCGTCGACATGGGCGCGCGCGCGCGCAGAATCGAACGGCTGCGGGGTACGGCGGAGTGCCGCCGCACGCGCCCAGCGCGCCTGCGCCGCCTCCGACATCGACGCGCACGCCCCGGCCACCTGGCGCATCTCCTCGAGGTCGCCGCTGCAATGGAGCACCACGTCGCAACCGGCGGCGAGCGCGGCGCGCGCGCGCAAGGCCAGCGCCCCCGACAGCGCCGCCATGCCGATGTCGTCGCTCAGCAGCAGGCCGGAAAAGCCGATGCGGGCGCGAATCACCTCGCCGATCACCGCCGCCGAGATCGTCGCCGGCCGCTCGGCGTCGACCGCGGCATAGACCACGTGTGCGGTCATCGCCATCGGCATGTCGGCGAGCGCGCGGAACGGCGCGAAATCGGTGCGGTCGAGCTCGGCGAGCGGCGTCTCGACCACCGGCAGGGCGTGGTGGCTGTCGGCGCGCGCGCGGCCGTGGCCGGGGATGTGCTTGATCACCGGCAGCACGCCGCCGGCGAGCAGACCGCCGCACGCCGCCCGGCCGAGCATCGCGACCAGCTCGACATCCGCCGCGTAGGCGCGATCGCCGATCACCGCGTTTGCGCCCGCCGCCGGCACATCGAGCACCGGCAGGCAGTCGACGTCGATGCCGAGGTCGTGGAGCTCGTGCGCGATCAGGCGGCTGTTGAGCGCCGCGGCCTCGGCGGCGACGAAGCGGTCGATGCGCGCCAGAGCGCCGAACCGCGCCGCGGCCGGCGCAACCCGCCAGTACGGCCGCCCCAGCCGCGCGACGCGCCCGCCCTCCTGGTCGATCAGCACCGGCGCATCCGCACGCCCGACCGCGGCGCGCAACGAGGCGACCAGCGCGCGCGCCTGCTCGGGCTTGCGCAAATTGCGCTTGAACAGGATGAAGCCGAGCGGGTCGGCTTCGGCGAACAGGCGCCGCTCGGCGCCGGCGAGCGTCAAGCCGGCGCAGCCGAAGATCACCGCGCGCGCGGGCTTGGGTTTCTTGTCCCGGTCAGGGCGCGACAACGAAGCAGTCCATCTGCCGGACCTTGAGCTCGGCGCACAGGCCTTCGGCGCCGTCCCAGCTCGGCAGCGGCCCCGCCTGCAGCCGATAGAAGATGCCCCGATCGGCGCCCAGATCGACCTCGGCGACCGCATGGCCGACGCCGGCGAGCAGCTCGCCGCCATTGGCGAGCGCCTCGATCCAGCCCGCCTCCGCCTCCTCGCGGCTGCGGAACGAACCGACCTGGACCCGGAAGCCGGCAAACGGGTCGGGCGGTACCAGTACCGCCGGTGCCGGCGCCAACGCCGCGGCGGTCTCCTCCGGCCCCGGCGGCGCCGGCGGCGGCGACGGCGCGGGCAGCGCCGGCGCGGCCGACGCCTCGGTCGCGACCGGCTGCTCGACCGGCGGTTCGAGCGGTTGCTCCGGCGGCGGCAGCAGCCGCTCGACGGTCGGGGCGGGCGTCTCCTCGCCGAGGTTCTCCAGGATCAGCGAGTCCTGGTAGGGCACCTGCATGCCGCCGGGATCGGCCGGGCGCTCGCGCACCGGCGAGGGGTCGGCG